>JBIPMC010000300.1:0-2912 GCA_044369345.1 Terrimicrobiaceae bacterium | reverse complement strand
TCAATTAACCGGGTTTGGGGTCGATAAACCGAGGTAACCATCGAGTTCAAAGCCCCGGAAACCCGATCAATACTTGCATCGCGAGCTGGGATGCCAGCTGCAGAAAGGAAGCGGGGATCCTGGTCCAACTTCAACGAAGACGCCACCCGTTGCGCAAAGGTGTAGCTGCGCAAAAGGTCCACAACCGTGTTGATCATATCAACGGTACGAATGGCCTCATCGCGGACTTCCTGAGCATTAATAATTTTGGCTTTTTCTTGTTCAATAAAAAGCACAGAGCGCGCGCGGTAAACTGTCTTCACCGTCGAGAGACTGTAGGCGGCATAAATCCCCGCCACCACCATGCACAGGATCACCAGCCACAAACGGTCCACGACTGCATGGAAATACTCACGCCAGTCGATGGCATCGGTAACCGCTTGGACGGGGTTTCTTGTATTGATTGAATCTTTGCTCATCCAGATCGGGGCTTGACAGTGTGGGGTGAATCAATACCAACTTTCCCCAACGGTAATGATGTCTCCAGGCAAAACCTGAAAACTTCCGCCCTTGGGGTCTTCCAACTTCTTGGTATTGATTTTAATTGTATCGGGTTTGCCGCCAACGACTCGCTTAACAGTCACATTTTTGCTGTCGGCAATCCGAGTGAAGCCACCAGCCATGCCGATCGCCTCGAGAATTCCCAGCGATTCGTTGCCTTGAAGTTCATAGCTCCCGGGTCGCACGACTTGGCCGATCAATGTGATCTTGCGCTGGGTGTATGAGACGATGTTCAGGTAAACTTGTGGCTCGACAAGGTATTCATCATTCAGCAATTTTCTGATGTAGTCCTGAGCTTCGCGAACCGTTTTACCTGCAACCGGCACCTCGCCGAGGAGCGGCAATTGTACTCTGCCATCGCGCGCAATCTTCGAGCGCATGTTCAAGTCAGGCTCTTTGTAAACCATCAAATCCAAAGTATCCCCTGCTGCCAAAACATAATCCCCCTCCCCCGCCATCAAGTTCGGAATTGGCGCCTCAGCAAAACGATCGGCGGGAACCGCCTGGGCAGCCGGAGGATTTGAGTTTTCTGATCGGAACGCGCCCGCAGGAGGGGCCGGGGCAGCTTGTGTGTTTGGAGCTGGCAGGACTGGCGGGGCAGCTTCAAGGGAAATCGTGGCGAAAACTAAACTCGCCGCTTGGATTAGAAAAGTTAGGCGGGAAAAGTGATGGCTGAGCAACATCGGCATGAAGAAGCTAATCGCCCAAGTCAGAAGTTCAAATTTAAACTTGAGGAAACGCGAGTCTGGAGTTCGTTGCTGGCGCCCTGTCCGGTCGAGACCATAATGGAATTCTGCCATGCCAGCCATTCGCGGAACCTCCAGTAGAGCGTGGCATTCGCCAGCCAGTAGTCCGAGGGGCCCTCGACAGCCGCAGGCGCGTCCTTGGCTCCGTCCAAGCCCTCATAAAGCGACTGCTCGTAGCCCCCGGAGAGAGACAGGCTGATGCCTTTGATCAATTCCTGCGACACAGTGCCAAGCAAACCACGCGTGATGTTGTATTGATCCGGTGACAGGCTCGAAAACGATTGCTTCTGGTATAACGACAATGAAAACCTCGTCTTGACTCGTGCGTTCCAGCCAGCCGTCAAGCTGAAGTTTGGCATGATGTCCGCTCCCTGCATCGAAATGCTCGCCTTGAAGTAGGTCTTCTCCGTCGGCATGTAATTGATCGCCCCGTTGTAAACCGGACGGAGCCCCGCGTATTTGCCGTCGGTGATATTTTCATCGATCACATAGCCCGCACCGCCACCCGCATCGATCGAGAACTTCGGCGCGATCTGGTAGGTCAGGGTCAGCATCGCATCAAGGTAGAGGCGCCCTTCGCTGGATGCCCCGACAAAGGCCTGCGCGTCCTGCCCCGCGCTGAGCGTGAAACGGAGGTTGGTTTTCGGAGTCAGCAGATAGTCGGCAAAAACACTCGCGCCCAGGTCGCTGCTGTAGCTGTCCTGTTGGGCGGGTTCTCCCTCGGCAGCTTGCGTGTCCGCAGTGTTCTTGTAAGAGACGGAAGCCGCCGCGCCGGTGCTGAATTCCTCGGTGATGATGTAGCGCAAGGAGAGCGACCCCGCTGCAGAGGTCTGCCAACTATTGCTTCCGGTGGTGATGTCGTAGCCGCTGCCGGAGGAGGCGCTCGCGCTGAGGTTCACAGAGAGGCGACTGGTGTTGTAGCCGATGTCAATGCCAGCGGTGAGGGCGAGCGGATTGCGCTGAACGCCGGTTCCCGCCGCCGTGTAGTCTTGATTGAAATAGTAGCGATAGCCACTGCCGAAGCGGGCATTGACAGCCCAGACGCCGATCTCTCGCTCGTAGGTAATGCCGATCGTCGGAGCGGCGAAAAAGCTGTTGTTGTCGGCAAAATCGTTCGAGGCACCGACGGAGTTTTGCGATGAGTATTCCCAGCCGGTGTTAAGCCCGAGCTGAAAATCCAGCGGGCCAAAGCGCAGGCCGCGTTTCACATTTTCGGCCATGCTGTCGATGTTTTGGACAAGGGTCGTTCCCGTCTGCTCATCGGCGGCAATTTGCGCTCCGGTTTCCTCGTCTAGCCCCCCGCCGGGTGCGAAGTATTGCGGTGTCACGAGGCGGTCCTCCTGCTTGCCGGCCCAGCGCGAACGGTACTCCGCCTCCTTCACCGTCAGAACGGTCTGGGCCGTGGCTTGGGCCGAGAGCGTGAAGATCGACATACAGACGAAAACAACGACGCTGTATTTTCGGATATCAGTCTGGCAATTGTATCTGAGGGTGTGAGGCACCATTGGTGAGGAGCGACCTTTCAAGTGCTTATCAATAAATGCGCCTCATTTGTCAATTCCCTCCAAAAAAAAATTCCGAAGCTTTTGAAGATTATACCTTGGCATAACCGCAGCCATTACATTG
>JBIPMC010000301.1:0-2912 GCA_044369345.1 Terrimicrobiaceae bacterium | reverse complement strand
CTCCTCCCCCGCCAGAACCTGCTCCCGAGCCTACTCCCGAGGAAATCGTCACTGCCCTAGAGGGCCCCGAGATGGCTGAACCAACTCCCGAACCGACGCCCATTGCCACTCCTGCTCCTACGCCGAAGCCGACAGCGAAACCCAAACCGCGCCCCGTGATACCCAAGCCTGCCGCCGCCGCGAATGCTCCAAAGCCGGTGGTGATTCAGAACACCCCCCCGAGCTATCCCGAAATCGCACGCCGCAATGGCTGGGAGGGATGCGTGCTCGTGCGCGTTGAAGTTTCCGCCGTGGGCTGCCCGCTATCCACCACCATCGCCAAAAGCTCGGGCTACGGAGTCCTCGACCAATCAGCCCTGCGCGCCGTTAAATCCTGGCGCTTTCAACCCCGCGCCGTCGCGGGGGTTCCCACCGCTGGGAGCGTCGAGGTGCCGGTGAATTTTGCTTTGAACCGCTGAGTTTTTCAGCCCCGCTGAGGGGATCACCCCATTGTGGCAGCAGGCCCTGTGGAGTTTCCTGCCGCAAGGATTCGAGCCCATTTGCCGAGTCCGCATAAATAAACTCCACCATGGTCAATCTTCTTTCAAAAAAACAATCACGCCTTCACGAGGCCGAGAATGGCTTTTCAGGCATCATCCAAATTCCAGTCGATTCCAAGGAACTGGAAGCCACTTGGGTGATGCCCGCCGAGGCCGAGGGAATCGTGCTTTTCGCCCACGGCAGCGGTAGCAGTCGCCACAGCAAGCGCAACCAGCTCGTCGCCTCCAAGCTCGTCGAGGCCGGTCTAGGGATCGTGCTTCTCGACCTTCTTACCCATGACGAGGAGGCCGAGGATTTGGCGGATGGCCGCTACCGTTTCGACATCGAATTTCTTACCGACAGGCTGGTCGCGGCGACTCATTGGGTGCGGAGCAATCCGCGCTCTAACCACTGCAGCATTGGCTTCTTCGGAGCCAGCACGGGCGGGGCTGCGGCGCTTTGGGCGGCGGCGATTCTTGGGGAGGAGATCAGCGCAGTGGTCTCGCGCGGCGGGAGGCCAGATTTGGCTTTCGAGCATCTCTCCGAGGTCGAAGCCCCCACTCTGCTTATCGTCGGCGAGCATGACGATGCGGTGCTACAACTCAACCGCGACGCCTACGAACACCTCAGCTGCATCCGAAAAATGGCGATTATTCCCGGCGCGACCCACCTTTTCGAGGAGCCCGGCGCTCTCGACAAAGTCGCCAACCTCGCTGCCCGTTGGTTCGAGGTTCACCTCTCCAAAACCAGCGAAACCGCACACCAACCCGCCATCCACCACGCATGAACGCCCGTTTCAAAGACCGCAAAGACGCTGGCCGGATTCTTGCCGGAAAACTTGCCAAATACACAAACGACCCGAACGCGCTGATCCTCGCCTTGCCTCGCGGCGGTGTGCCCGTCGCCTATGAGGTGGCAAGGGAGTTGGGTCTGCCAATGGATGTTTTGATCGTCCGCAAGCTCGGCGTACCTAAACACGAGGAACTCGCCATGGGAGCGATCGCCAGCGGCGGCGTGCGCTTTTTAAATCGGAGCGTGATTGAAAGTCTGCGTATTCTCCCTGAGATGCTCGAGGAGGTGGAGCGCCGAGAGGCACTTGAATTGATGAGGCGTGAGGCCCTTTACCGGGGCAACAAAGCGCCCCTGCCGATCGAAGGGCGAAGTGTGATTCTCATCGATGATGGGATCGCCACGGGCTCTACCATGCGGGTGGCCATTCAGGTTCTGCGCGCCCAACACGCCAGAAAAATCATTGTCGCCACGCCCGCCGCGCCACCTTCGGCCAAATGGGAGATTGAACCCTTGGTGGACGAATTCATCGCTGTGGTCCTACCCGCCGACTTCTACGGCGTCGGGCAGTTTTACGAAGATTTTGCGCAGTTGGACGACGACACGATCTACGAACTCGTCCGGATGGGAGCAAAAATCGAACCTGTGGTGGCATTATGAGCGCCGAAATTCAAGCCATCCGCCAAGCCGCACAACCTCTCACCGGAGGATCTGCGGACTACGACAGCATCATCGACCGGTGTCGCAACGCCCGACTCGTTTTGATCGGCGAATCCACGCACGGCACGCACGAGTTTTATTCCATTCGCGCAGCGATTACGCAGCGGTTGATCACGGAGTTGGGATTCCATGGCGTGGCCGTCGAGGCCGACTGGCCGGATTCGTGGCGTGTGAACCGCTTCGTACGGGATTTGGGTGATGACGCATCGGCCGTCGAGGCGCTCGAGGGTTTCAAGCGTTTTCCCCACTGGATGTGGAGAAATTCGGATGTGCTCGATTTCGTTGGCTGGCTCCGGGAGCACAACGAGACTTTGGCGAACAGCAGGTCAAAGGTCGGATTCCACGGACTTGATCTCTACAGTCTCAACGAGTCGATCAAAGAGGTGGTCGAGTATTTGCAGAAGCAAGACCCCGCCGCAGCGCACCGCTTCGCCAAGAGGTATTCGTGCTTCGAGCATTTCGGCGGCGACTCGAGGCGCTACGGGCTTTTCACTGGAACCGGTGTCGCGAAGAGTTGCGAGGAGGAGGTCGTCGGAGCGCTCGCCGAGCTTCGCCGGAAAAAGGGCTCCTACCTGCAACTGGATGGCGAGCAGGCGGAGGATGACTTTTTCCATGCCGAGCAAAACGCCACCGTCGTCGCCAACGCGGAGAACTACTACCGCACGATGCTGCGGGGTGATGTGAAATCCTGGAACCTCCGCGATCGGCACATGATGGATACCCTCCTTGCCCTCATGACCCACATCAACCGCAGCCAAGAAAACTCGCGCGTCGTCGTCTGGGCCCACAACTCCCATGTCGGGAACGCGCTTGCGACCCAAATGGGGCGTCACGGCGAATTCAATATCGGGCAACTTTGCCGCGAGCATTTCGGCGACGAGGCC
>JBIPMC010000464.1:0-2915 GCA_044369345.1 Terrimicrobiaceae bacterium | reverse complement strand
ATCTTTCGAAAAGATATCGCCAACTATTTAAGCATTAATGTTATGAACTATCCTTGTTTACTGCTTTAAAAAACACTTCAGAACCAATAATGTTGTTCTGCAGTTACTGTTTATTTGATTTAAATAATTCGTTTGAACATGACCATAACAATTTTTTGCATAGAATAACCACTTTCTGTAGAACTTGATATATTGTCAATAATGAAATGATCCATTTGTTAAAACAAATAATGCTGCTCTGCAGTTATTAAAAATTTGATCTATTTAAATTGTTTTAACAGGAATAGATAAAGTTTATTGGCATGAAAAAGAACTTGCTCTAGCTGTAAATGTAGTTATAATATCAAAGTGATCCGACGTAATTTATATGATTCGTAGCACTTGATATATTGTCGAGAATGAAATGATCCATTTGTTAAACAATTAATGCTGCTCTGCAGTTATCATTAATTTGATCTATTTTAATTGTTTTAACAAGATTAGATAAAGTTTATTGGCATGAAAAAGAACTTGCTCTAGCTGTTGATGTCGTTTTAATATCAGAGTGATCCATTGTAATTTATATGTTTTATATAGATTTCATCACATATTACATTTCGTTGTATCTGATTTTGTCACCAAAGTACCGGCTCCAATTTCTTTTTGGTAAAATAACAAAGTATGAGTTTGCATTGCCACCAATGTCTGGAAGCACACATAGTGGATGTACTAAGGCATCAATTGGCACCGTAACGAAAGAGACATCAGAGTCTGTTCCAATTGTGATTGCAACGAAGAATTTTGTTTCAACTGTTTTCCATTCTAGTGGCTTTTCCGAACACTGAATAACGGCTTCTTGCTTGTCACCAACCTCGATGAATCCAAGGATTTTGGATGGATAGTAACTTTCAATTGTATTTCCTGATCCAATGTGCTCTTCAAAATGCACAAGTGCCCAATCATACCATGCATGTCCCTGAAAGGACGGATGTGCATAGAATGAAGTATCACCTCCATAATGTGAATTGACAGTGACTTTTGTATACCCATTTACACGTTGTCCATGTACACACGACTCAAATTTTCTGTGTATCATCGTAGTCAATTCGCTACACAGTCTATATTTTGGTCCCTCTTTAAATTTCCGATCATCATAAGCCCAAACAACGTCCAACTTCCCGTCGTCTTTCATTGCCACCATAACCTCATTATTTACAATAAATTCGTACTTACCTGACAGTGATATGTGTATATCATCAGCCTCACTGTCTTCTTTGCTAACTTTCTTCTTCTCAGTGTCATCAGATTGTTTAAATTTTGAGTTAGATAAGTTGCACTCATCAGCGGCATATTTAGAGACCAACATATTGTAGTATTGTAATGCTGTTTGCTTTGCAAACTCATTCACCCGTCGTTGAGTTCTCTGTCCCGGTATTTTGATAAATTGCTTGTGTGCAGATTCACCCGGACCACCATAAAAGTTAATACCACTTCCAAATAGCTTCATATACTCCTGCATTTTTGTCATTCCATGCATCTTAGGAATATTGTACCCATTTGTTTTTGGGGGTCGTGGAAATAGTCTCTGTAGCATCCGCAAAACATTTCCTATCTGTTCTCTTGAATGTCTGACTTCTTCTTTTTTATTTGAATCATGGAACCATTCTTCCATACTTAGATATAGTTTCAAAAATTCGACAAAAAGCTTCCATTTAGACTCGGAAAATGATAATGATCTCTTTAATGTGGATGATCCGACAGTGGTATGAGCAATACATAGTAATCTAAATAGATTACCCTTTCGTTCCGACGACTGGCATTTTGTCCCATCAATCAATCCATTCCTCATAGAACCCCGTGGAAAGTCTCGTTCACTCTGTCTCTTTAATTGCTGTGAAATTTCAATGTGTAGTTGATCTATTAAGTCTCTATCACGACCACCTCCCATTGAGTAACGAAGTGATTCAAACATGTACATGATCAGTCCACTTCCAGATGTATGCAGTAATTCAGGTGGCATCATTTTATAAGGGCCGTGAGTATTATCAGACAGTGGGAGAAGATCGTCATGTAGGGCATTGTCAATGTCGTATGTAGAAATTTCGCGAAAAAATTCAGCGCCGTTGTCTTCATCAACTTCTTTTCTCCTTTTTGCATGGCGCCAATCATCCATGGTCAAGTATGTGCATGTTGGATTGGGGTTACTCAAATCATCAAATGTACACTTGCAATCACGATATGGACGTTTGACCCCCTCTTTATTTCCTGGAAATTGACCAAGCAACTTATTATTGCCTTCTGTATCACCGATGAAGAAATGTATCCATACTTTAACATTAACAGACCTTCCCAATACATTACACATGAATCCATTTTGTTTCGATATTTCCTTTAGCGAACCAAAAATGAAGGATAAACACCTATGCTCATCTTGTATTTTATCCTTGGCACGAGTCTTATCCGATGTTCCTTTTCCATAGACAAGATTGGGGATGTACCCCATAGGTCTCCAGAAATTTGGATTATTTCGAGCCGATCGATTAAATAACGTCAGGGTGAATATGATAGGTGTTAAGGAGAGCGCACCATGAAGATCGGTATGCGACTTGTCTGCAAAGACGATTAATGCAACTGGCATATCATTTTGATTTTTGCAATACCTATCCCTGGAAGGTTGCCATGCATCACCAGTATGAATCTCCCCATATTTATCATTGGCGTGTCCATTAGTCTCTTCTCCTGTCAAGACATTGTAACCATCCGGAAAATGTTGATCAGTCATCAGCTTTGAATCTGTTAATAGGCTCATTATCATGTGTTTGGTGTTGAACACTGGTACAGTTACAAGAGAATTGTCATGTAATTGTACAATACCATTAATTGGTCGAAGACAGTCGGTATTCATTGACTTTTGTGCAGACATTAACAGTGACTTC
>JBIPMC010000044.1:0-9785 GCA_044369345.1 Terrimicrobiaceae bacterium | reverse complement strand
AAGACCGTCATTGAACGCGCCCGCTTTTTCATTCACCTCAGCCACCGAGCGCCCGTAGCAGCGCCCGCGCAGGGAGTTGTCTGCCTCGTCGTCGAAGGAAATGTCGAGCACGGGACAGAGATCAAGGTTAAATCCGAAAATGCGAAGCACACGCCCGGTGATGTCGCCGTGGCGGCGGATGAGTTCGAGGTCTCCCTTGTCGCGGAGTTGTTGGGCATTCGGCGGCTCGCTACCAATCAGCTTGAGTCGGGAAACGCGCCCCCCCTCTTGATCGATCGTAATGATCGGCTCGACCTCGCTGAGATCGCGCAGGTCGTCGATGAGTTTTCGGAGTTGCGCGGGGGTCTTGATATTTCTGCCAAAAAGAATGAATCCGCCGGGCTGGATGTCGCGGAAAAGTCTTGCGGAGTCGGCATCGAGTTCGGCGCCAGGAACGCCCACGAGGATGAGTTGGCCGGGATTTTGGGATGGCATGCAGAGGGGAAAACCAGATTTCATGGCGACTGTCGAAATGAATCCACGCCAGCAAATCGGCCTCTTTGGGGGCAGCTTCGATCCGATTCACCACGGACATTTGATCCTTGCCCGCGATGCGATGGAGCAACTCGGACTTGCAAAGGTCATTTTCATCCCGGCGAACATTTCTCCGCACAAACTCAACCAACCACCCGCTCCGGCAAAAGCTCGCTGCGACATGGTGGCAGCGGCGATCGAGGGCGAGCCCCGCTTTGATATGGACTCCTGCGAAGTCGAGCGCGAGGGCGTTTCCTTCGCTGTCGATACGGTGCGGCTGATGATCGAACGCCACCCCTCGACGGATTTATTCTACTTCATCGGCGAGGACAATCTCGCTGCACTGCACACTTGGAAGGAAATCGAGGAACTCCGCCGCCTCGCGCAGTTTGTCGTCCTTTCGCGCAGCGCGGCACCACTAGAATCTGGATTCCCGGTCATCGCACGCCACATCGACATTTCCTCAACCGATATCAGGAAACGCATTGCCGCTGGCCTGCCGGTGCGTTATCTGCTGCCCGACAAGACATGCGAAATCACACAGCGACTCGGGCTCTACCGGAATGAACGACTCTAAAAAAACAGCCCACCTCTGCGCCGCCGCCGCAGCCGACAAAAAAGCAGGCGACATCGTGCTTTTGGACATGCGCGGCGTCTCGGATTTCACCGACTTCTTTTTGATCTGCTCAGGCTCATCCGAGCCGCAACTCAAAGCCATTTCCTCGGCGATCCGCGAACGAACCCGCGACGAACTCGGCCTCCGCCCCGCAGCCGCCGATGGCTTTCCAGCAAGTCAGTGGATCGTGATGGATTACGGCGATGTGATTTGCCACCTCTTCCTAGAGTCCCGCCGAGGCTTCTACGATCTGGAAGGACTTTGGAGCGACGCCAAGCGGATCGAGCTCGATTCCTAAACCGCCATGGACCGCGTCGATGATGTCGAGGTCGAGTGCCCCTATTGCGGCGAAACCTTCGGCATTCTGGTGGACACTGCATTCGGCTCACTCGAAATGATCGAGGACTGCTCGGTGTGCTGCCACCCGATCCAGCTCACGCTTCGTTTTGAAGGTGGCGAATTGATTTCACTCGACGCCCGCGCTTCTTGATTCCAATGACGGCGGACTTTCTTTTCGACCGCCCCGGAAGGCCCGTTGGAACAGCGGCAAAGTTTTTTTCAATCACACTGCTCCTCGCAGGCTACTCCGCACTGTGTTGGCTGGCATTTTCGGAATCGGTCAAAAATTGGGAAAAGGTCTGGGGCTACCGCGAGACCTTCTGGAACGGTTGGCTGACAACCGTGCAGATTTCGGCAGCGGCTCTTGTGCTGAGCATGCTCATCGGCGGCGCAACGGCATTGGCACGGCGCTCAAATTTCCTGCCGCTTCGTTACACGGCCATCGCGTATGTCGAAACCGTGCGAGGCCTTCCACTCGTCGTACTTGTGCTGTTCGGCTTCTATGGCGTGGCCAACGCGCTTGGTTGGCAAGACAGGATCTCGGCGGGCATCATAATCCTTTCCCTCTTCACCGGAGCCTACATTGCCGAAATGATTCGCTCCGGCATTGAAAGCGTGGGCCGCTCGCAATGGGACTCCGCACGTGCCATTGGCCTTACTACCGCGCAGACCTACCGCTTCGTGGTTTTTCCCCAAGTCCTCCGCCAAATCCTCCCTCCGCTCGCGGGCCAATTTTCCTCGCTCATCAAGGATTCCTCTCTGCTCTATATTATCGGGATTCCCGAGCTGGCCTTCGTGGCGAATCAGGTCAATTCCGCTACCTACAGCACATTCGAGAGTTTCGTTCCGCTCGGCGTCTGCTACCTTGTTCTCACGCTCCCCGTGTCACTTTGGAGCAAGCGCCTAGAAAACCGAACTCGATATGAAACCTGAAAGCCTCCCTATTTTGGCGGCGCTGCTGGTGGCAGTCGGATGCCAAACGGTGGAGACTTTCGATCAGGATACTCCGCCGGAATACATGACCGCCACCCGCGCGGACTTCTTCGCTCGCGGACCGGCCCAAGCCACCCCGCCCGAGAAAATCGAGAAGGATGTTTTTGTCAAAGTCCTCAAAAAAGATTCGGGATACGCGGTCGTGAAGCTCCTCGATGGTCGGACCGGCTACATTCCTTTTTTCGAATTAAAATCCGCACCGCCCGAGGCACCCGAGATTCCGTTCGACCCGATGATCGTCGAGGAAATTCTCGAAGTTCCCCTACCCGACTTCGCGGTCGTGCCGGACGAGTTGCCCGAGAAACACCGCAAACGATGAAAATTTCCCTTCGCGGGGTAACGAAATCCTTCGGCGCACAAACTGTTCTTCGTGCTCTCGATTTCGAGGCGGAGTTCGAGCACACGCTCGCTCTTGTCGGCCCCTCCGGCGGCGGAAAATCGACCTTGCTGCGCCTGCTCGCCGGCCTCGATCTGCCAGACTCGGGGGAAATCCGAATCGATGGAAAGCCGCTCCCAATCGACGAAAGAGGACTCCGAGCCCACCGCCAAAAAATCGGCGTCGTCTTCCAAGCCTACAACCTCTTCCCCCACCTCACCGCTCTTCAAAATATCCGCCTCCCGCTGGAGCAGGTTCACGGACTTTCCTCCCAGGAGGCCGAATCACGCGCGAATGAATTCCTCGCCCGCTTCCAGTTACTCGACCACGCCGCCAAGCAACCTGGACAACTCAGCGGCGGCCAGCGCCAGCGCGTCGCCATCGCCCGTGCCCTTGCGGTCGATCCCGCCTTCCTTCTTCTCGACGAGCCCACCTCCGCGCTCGATCCCGAGATGACCGCCGAGGTTTTGGATCTCATCGCCGAGTTGCGCAGTTCCGAAAAACCAATCGTCCTCGTCACCCACGCCATGGGATTCGCACGCCGCACCGCCGATCTCGTGGCGCTCGTGGCTGACAACCGTATTCCAGAACACTCCCCGGCGCGGGATTTTTTCGACCAACCCCGGCATGAATCCACGCGCCGGTTTTTACAGCGCATCCTGAAATACTGACCTGATTTCGCGCTTTTCCTCCCAAGACCCCGCCACTAGCGTCCACCACACATCCATTTCACAGCGTATGCCAAAGGAAAGACTCCGACTTGACGATCTCGACCAGTCGCAATCCATCACGCAGAACGACTACAAAACCAAACTTCGCACCCTTCAACTCGAGTTGCTCTCCATGCAGCTCCAGCTTCTCGAAAAAAAAATTCCTGTCGTTTTTCTGATGGAAGGGCCCGACGCCGCAGGCAAGGGTGGAACGATCAAGCGCGTTTTCGAGCGCCTCGACCCGCGTCTGCTCTCCGTCCACTCGATCAACAAACCCACCGAGGAGGAGTTCGCCCGCCACTACATGTGGCGTTTCTGGACGAAGCTCCCTTCGCGAGGCCGGATCGCGGTGTTCGACCGGTCATGGTATGGACGCGTGCTTGTCGAGCGCGTCGAGGGTTTCTGCAGCAACGAAGCGTGGAAGCGCGCCTACGACGAAATTAATCAATTTGAAAAAATGCTCGTCGATGACGGCGTGGTTCTGATCAAGGTCTGGCTCCACATCACAAAGAACGAGCAACTCGACCGATTCAAGCGCCGCGAGTCGGATCCTTACAAACATTGGAAGATCGGCGACGAGGATTGGCGCAATCGCAAGAAGTGGGATGAACACATCGAGGCCGCTGAGGAAATGTTCGAAAAAACCAGCACCGACTGCGCCCCCTGGACTGTCATTCCCGCCAACTACAAATGGTATGCGCGGATCAAGACCCTCAAAACGGTCTGCCGTGAACTGGCAAAAGCCGTCGAAAAATAATCCCTACCAGAGCGGGGAGGGATAATGGCCTGACGCCGCGAGTTTCGCGAGCGACTCCGCGACAGGCGGCCGGTCTTCCCGATAAGTTACACCGAACCACGGACTCTCCACGGGCAGCACCTTCACCGAGGCCGAATTGCCATGAATCATCTCAGCCACGGCACTGGGAATGTAGAACTCGGACTTCTCTTCACCGGAGTGCGCTTCCAGAAAATTGATCAATCCATACTCCAGCAACGGAAAGACCGCCGGCGAGAATCCCCAGCAATTCATCGACACCCGCTCAGACCCGAGAAACTCCGTTCCATCCCCGGCATCAACAATCCGCCCGCAGGAACGCTCGATCTTCGTGTACTCATGAACCGAAACCAGCAGCCCCCCCGCATCCGTCCGGCAAACTCCGCGCGACACGGAGCCATTTTCAGAAAGCGTGGTTTCCATTCTGAATCCTGCCATGCAAAACTTCGTGCTATTTTCCTCCAACGCGCCCAAATACTCCCCGACCGCCACGATCGCCGGACGGCCGTAAAAATCATCGGCATTGATCGCAAGAAACGGCGTATCTACCGTCTCACGGGCACACCACACCGCATGCCCCGTACCCCATGGCTTTGCCCTACCCTCTGGAACAGCAAAATCTCCCGGCAGATCATTCAACTGCTGAAAGGCATAGCCCACATCGATCCGATCCTCAAACCGCTGACCGATGCGCTCGCGAAAATCCTCTTCAAAATCCCGCCGAATCACAAAAACAACCCTAGAAAAACCCGACCGGGCGGCATCAAACACCGAATAATCCAAAAGCGTCTCTCCATTAGGACCGACGCCATCCATTTGCTTGAGTCCACCATACCGGCTACCCATCCCGGCGGCCAAAACAACAAGAGTCGTGTTCATACAGAAATAATGAATCTCGGGCCGGCGAGATTCGAACTCGCGACCTCCTCGTCCCGAACGAGGCGCTCTACCAAGCTGAGCCACGGCCCGATGAAGTAGTCCGGCCAATCAAACCGAACGCGGACACATTCACGCACCGAGCCCCCCAGGGCAAGCACGATTCCGTAGCCCGGCAGGTCTCTCGACAAAAATCATGGGCAATGCAGAGGCTTGATTCCCCACCTGAGACGAGGGCCCAAGGCGCCGCATCCAAACCCGCCGAGGCCAAGGTGCCAGCCCTCTTATCTGCACCGGCTTCCACGGCACAGGCTGCTCCGCCGACGGTAAAAACAACCGCGCCCTGATATTCTCTCAACTCCGCATTGGGTTGGCAGCCAGGCGCGTTCACGCCAACTGGTCAGCGATTTCTTCGGCGGGGTAGGTCCAGATTTCTGAGAGTGTGGGGTGGTAATGCGGGATCGCTGCGAATTCGCGCGCGCTTAGTCGGCAACTCATTGCGAGGACTGCTTCGTGGATCAGTTCGGAAGCCTCGGGACCGACCACGGACGCGCCGAGGATTTCCCCGGTTTGGCGATGGGCGAGGAGTTTCACGAAGCCTTCGGTCTCCCCCATAGCAATGGATTTGCCGTGGTCGTTGAAAGGGTAGTTCGCTGACAGAAATTCAATACCGGAAGCGCGGAGTTCGGACTCGGTGAAACCAAGCGAAGCGAGTTGGGGATCGCAGAAAACCGCGAAAAGTTTGAGTCGATAATCCATTTCGCGGGGCTTTCCGGAAACACGGCCGAGTTGGATTGCGGCATTGTGCGCAGCAATTTCTCCCTGCTGGATGGCGATGTGGACGACCTCGAGGCCACCGCAGACATCACCAGCGGCGAAAATATTCGGCAGGGAGGTGGACTGGTCGGCTTTTACTGAAATCCTCCCCTGGCTGGTCGTCAAATTCAATGGTTCCAGGCCATCCAGTCGCGGCACCCGTCCAAGGGCGTTCAGAACACGGGATGCTTGGAGATTTTTTACCTGCCCACCCTGCTCGAAAGAGACCATTGCCTGTGATCCACCGTCATTCACACGAAGCAACCCGGTGCCAGTGTAAACTTCGATGCCATCGCGACGAAGCGACTCCTCGAGACTTGAGGAAATATCGGGGTCAACGGACTTCAGAATGTGCGGGCTGCGCTGAACGATTGAGACCTTCGAACCGAAAGCGCGGCAATAGCTGGCCATTTCCAAACCCACCGGCCCAGCCCCAAGAACTATCAGGGATTTTGGTATATCTTCCAGGTCGAGAAGTTCGTCGCTCGTGAGGCAGTGGGATTCCTGCAACCCCGGGATTGGAGGGACCGCAATCTCGGAGCCGGTTGCGATCAGAAATGTTTTCGAACGCAGGACGGTTGTTTCACCACCGACGCAACGGACTCGAATCGAGTGAGCGTCCAAAAACTCGGCTCGGCCACGCAGGAAGTGGAATCGCCCGGATTCGAGTTGCGCGCGGCGGTAATCGGCAAACTCGGCAATGAGGCGTTTTTTTCGGGCGACAATTTCAGCGGCATTGAACTGCGGAGTCCCGCAGGAAAGACCAAACTCCCCTGCCCTTTTTAAAATGCGGAACCGCCTGGCCGACTCCAGAAGCGTCTTGCTCGGCATGCAACCGCGCAGAATGCACAACCCACCGACTTCTTTTCCGCCTTCGATCACGACAGTCTTCAAACCAAGGGTGGCCGCTGTTCTGGCCCCGGCATATCCCGCGCTACCTCCTCCAATCACTGCAAAATCATAATCCATGGGGCAGAGTTATCGCCGCCCCATTCCCGTGAAAAGCTCAAGCGGCTTTGCACAGCACTTAGGCTAGGCTAGGGTTCCCGGAATTTCCTCATGAAAACTCCTTTCGATCCGATTCCTGCCGTCATCTCCGATATTCGCAAGGGGCGCATGGTGATTGTGACCGACGACGCGGATCGCGAAAACGAAGGCGACTTGATGATGGCTGCTTCAAAAGTCACTGCCAACGCAGTGAACTTCATGGCAAAATTCGGACGCGGTCTTATTTGCGCTCCGATTACCGAGGAGCGGGCCGCGCAACTCGGTCTGCAACGCATGGTCGCCCAGAACCGGGAGTTCTTTAAAACCGACTTCACGGTTTCTGTCGATGCCACCCACGGAATTAGCACGGGCATCAGCGCCAAGGACCGTGCCGCCACGATCCGTGTGCTCTCCGATTCCAGCGCAAAGCCGGGCGACCTCATCCAACCGGGCCATGTTTTTCCCCTCCAAGCCAAGGGCGGCGGCGTCCTGCGTCGCGCTGGACACACCGAGGCCTCCATTGACCTCGCGCGTCTTGCGGGCCTCGATCCCTCGGGGGTGATTTGCGAAATCATGAAGGACGACGGATCGATGGCGAGACTTCCTGATTTAATAAAATTCAAACGCAAGCACGGCCTGAAAATGTGCTCGATCCAAGATCTCATCGCCTACCGGCGAAAGAGCGAACGCCTTGTCGAGCGCGAGGAGACCATTCTTTTGCCGACCGACTATGGAGAGTTTGATCTCCACCTTTACCGTTCACTCGTCGATGGCATGCACCACATCGCTTTGGTGAAAGGCAAGATCTCGCCTTCCAAGCCGGTGCTGGTGCGGGTACACAGCGAATGCCTCACGGGCGATGTCTTTGGTTCGCGCCGTTGCGATTGCGGGCCACAACTCCAGCAGGCCATGCAGCGCATCCAGAAAGAAGGCATCGGGGTGGTTCTCTACATGCGGCAGGAGGGGCGCGGCATTGGCCTTGGCCCAAAAATCCGCGCCTACAAACTTCAAGAACAAGGCCTCGATACGGTTGAAGCCAACGAGCGCTTGGGATTTCCGATGGATCTGCGAGATTACGGACTCGGCGCTCAAATCCTTGCCGATCTCGGCATTCACAAAATTCGCCTCCTCACAAACAACCCCCGCAAGGTTGTTGGCCTCGAAGCCTACGATATCGAAATCGTCGAGCAGTTACCGATCCGCTCGGCGGCCAATCCTCACAACGCCCGTTACCTAGAAACGAAGAAAAAGAAGATGGGGCATAAGCTCTGATCCGTTTTTTAGCCTCACCTTCGAGAACTCCGGGAACTTCCCTCGAAAGTAAAACGCCGGGCGTGGGATCTGAGACAACTTCGACCCGCACGCGCACGGGCCATGGTGACAACCGCATCTGGATCGCCGGCAACTTCGAGGATCATCGCTCCGTGGAAGCTGACCTGCACGAGCTCGCTAACCAACTTTCCCCACTCGACTCGCCCCTCGCCCGGCGGGAGATGCTCATCGGTGTGGCCTTTGTTGTCATGAACATGAAGCATCCGGAGATATGGGCCGAGTTTGTAAACCAGACTGTAAAGATCGCCGGCGAGAAAGGCGTGCCCAGTATCTAAGCAAGCTCCGACCTCATTGGTGTCAAGCGACCCAAGTATCCAGACAATGTCGCTGGAACTTCCGAAAAGCAGGTGCGGGAGTTTGTTTTCCAAAATGCATTTGATGCCTGCTTCCGCGCAACGCACAGCCACGCGGTTCAAAACGGAAATAACATTTTCGATCCGAACCATTCTCTCCTCTCGAGAAGGAATGTCGGCATTTTCCGGACCGGGATGAATCACGAAGTAGTGAACGCCTAGTATCGAAGCGGCTTCGACAGCGCGCAGGATTTCGTCCAGCGCATGCTCGCGGATGGCAAAATCCGGCGAGGAAATGTCGATGTCATTCGCGAACGGGGCGTGGAACGAGTAGGCTTCCATTCCCAATTCCTCGATGCGGAGTGCAGTGCGCCGAACCGCCCCGAGGTCTTTGTAATCCAGATGAGAAGGAGAAAAGACCACCTCGATCATACTGAAACCGCTCGCCCGAATGATCTCGAGGCAATCGAGAATCGGAGTTTGATGAAAGCATCCCGTGGAGAGACCAATTGGCCAGTTTGTCATAATAGAATTTCCAGTTGTTGTTCTGTAGGGCGATGTTCACGGTGCGCTGGGAGTTTTTCCGAGCGGATCTCCCCGCCACGGATTCGGGAGGCTTCCTGCGCCGCGCTCTTATTCGCCGAGGAAAAAATTCGAACATAAAAATCGGCACGCATCGCCGGGGAATAATCGATCCACTGCCTCCCCCAATCGTAATCCCGCTCAAATTTTGACCGGATCAAGCCGGCGATGTGGCGCGGATGCCAACCGCGCTCGAGGAGACACTCGGTGACATTTCGAATTCCAGTGGGCTTGAGCAGGAGATCGTTTGGAAACATCAAGGCGTTCCTCGCTTCGACTGGAAGGTCGCCAATCGGGGCTCGGTCGTAGGTTCGAGACCACGACTCCGGAGCGTCGTGCATCGAGGAATAGAAATACTCGTGGTAGCGCCGAAGCTCAGAGCCCCTGTATTGGCGGATCAGACTCGCCGTGCCAAAGGTCTGATCGGGGATGCGCGCGGAGATTCTTTCCGCCAATCGGGCCGCCAGCTCGGGATCGCGCATCACGACCATTCCTTGGCGAATATCGAGGCCGTCCACAGGAACGAAAATGATGGGGCCGATCTTGGAAATGTTGTTGCTGCCGACCGCATACAATT
>JBIPMC010000298.1:0-2922 GCA_044369345.1 Terrimicrobiaceae bacterium | reverse complement strand
ATGGATCAACACTACCGCACCATAGCAAAACGCGAAGGCCGCACGCTTGGTGGTGCCGGACTCGGCGCGCTGAATACTTTTCACACCGCGCTAGCTCACCCCGGTGTGTTCCGGAATTTCCTCTGCCTCTCGACCTCATTCGAGGACATGTCGCAATCGTTGCCGCGGGATTCCGCCGCACTTCAGGCCTTGGAGGCGGAACCAGCCTTGGAAAAAGACGCGCGGATGTATTTCGACCATGGCGACCATGGGTTGGACGAGTGCTACCGGGCTTATCACGATTTGCTGGGGGAGCATTTGCGGTCTAAGGGTTGGAGTGCAGGCAATGAGTTTACGATCCGAGAGGTCGCAGGCGGTAGCCATAGTGAAATCTCATGGCGCGGGAGGTTCGGGGAAGCACTGATATTCGTCGCCCGCTAAACTTCCTTGTAGTGAAGGCTGAGCACGCGATAGGCTTTTTCGGTTTTTTCCCCGGAGAATAAAAACAGCCGCAGCGACATGTAGCCTTGTACCCACTGGTATCCGAGGAGGGTTTGAAGAATGTCGGTGTCCGGGTCGCGCGTTTTATCGCGCACGATCATGCGACCGGTGCCGTATTTGGTGTCCACATTTCTACGGACCTCATCGAAGAAAGACACATAGCGCGGAGAGTCCCAAGAGGCGTCGCCGTATTGGAGTTCGATTTCATTCAGCGAGTCATTGGCAAAATAAAACAGGGTTCGCAGGAGTTGTTTCTGCGGGATGCCCTCCACCACGAGGACTTGGCGGCTTTGGATGGTTTTGCGATCCACGATGCGGGCTTTGATCCCGATGAGGCTCTTCTCCACACGCGCGGCGGATTCACCCCATTGGAAATTGAATGGCACCCGCATTTGCGCGGCTTGCAGCCCGGGGGCGAATACCCCGAGAACCAACGCCAGCAAGACCGCTCTTGAGACTCTCATCGTTTTGCAATTTCCATGTTCGCCATGCCAGCGTCAACAACCGCTTTGGTGCCACTATTGCCGCCCAAAGAGTTAGGGATATCTCAACCCGCTATAGTTGTTGCTACTGTGATTCCTGGCGGGAGCAGGAGGTATGGACTGCAAGGTGAAATTGTGGCTGCTGATGAGGATTGGGAGACCGCGACGCAGCTTGATGCCTGTGCCACTCGGCCTCCACCAAATCCTCGAACAGTCGGGAAATCGAATGGCGGCCAACCAACGAAACAGCCTATTGGTGGACATCCAGATGAGTGGTCACCAAAATCTTGTGGCGCAGTGGTTCGTTGGCTTTTCGCTGGCGTCCCATTTTTACTTGGTGAGGGTCGAGGTCCTCTCGAGGACGCGCGCCTTCATGATTTTGCCGGCGCGGAATTTTACGATCGCGCGAGGGGGTATTTGAACTTCGTCTTGGGGTTTCTTGGGATTGCGGCCGACGCGGGGCTTGGTGAGGCGGACATCGAACACCCCAAAATTGCGGAGTTCGACATCGCGGCCGGTGGCAAGACCCTCGACGATTCCGTCGAGCGTGAGTTGAATAACGGAAAAAACTTCTTGCTGGGTAAGGCCGGTTTTATCGGCGATCGACATAACGAGATCGCGCTTGGTGAGATTTGCCATAGACTTGATTTCGTATGGAATCCGTCAGGAATTGGCAATGCCAATTATTTGGGCGGTAAATAGGGCGAGTTTTTTGCTCCGGGCTCCGGTCGCTTCTTGAATTGGTCTGTCAAAAATCAGATTCTCCTGCCATGAAAACCTCGCAGCTCCTAGAAATCCTCGCCACACCCAGCCCCTCCGGTTGGGAGCGGGATGGTCAACAACTCTGGATTAAAAATATCAAGCCGCACGCGGACCGGGTGGAGAGCGATCCGCATGGCAACGCCTGGGCGGTGCTCGAGGGCTCGGATCCGAAGGCGCCTCGTGTGATGCTCGAGGCGCATGCGGATGAGATTGGATTCATCGTGCGGCATATTGACGACAAAGGCTTTCTCGCGGTTGGGCCGATTGGGGGGGCGGACCGCACACTGGCCCCAGCTCGGCGTATTCGGCTTTTGGGTTCCAAGGGTGTCGTTCCCGGCGTCATCGGAAACACAGCCATTCACATTCGGGACAAGTCGAACGACAAGGCGCTCGAGTGGAAGGAACTCTATATCGATGTCGGGGCCGCGAATGCGAAGGAGGTGGAAAAACTTGGAATCCGCGTGGGCACTCCGGCGATTTTTGTGGATGACGCGATGGAGTTTGAGAGCGACCGAATCGTGGGCCGCGCGCTCGACAACCGCATCGGGGGTTTTGTTTTGGCGACAGCCCTGGAGGAGCTTCACAGGGGCAAGTCCCGCCCGAAAGCCTCGACTTTTGCTGTCAACGCCGTGCAGGAGGAAATTGGTTGCCGGGGCGCGTTGATGGCCGCCCATCGCATCCAGCCACAGGTCGCGCTGGTTTTTGATGTGACCCACGCCACCGACACCCCGGGCATCAATGTAAAGGAGCACGGCCTGGTGGAACTCGGGAAGGGGCCGACTATTTCGCACGGTGCAGCGAACCACCCGCTTGTCATGAAGCGTCTGATCCAAGTCGCCGAGAAACACCAAATTCCGCTTCAGCATGAGGCGGTCTCGCGCAGCACGAGCACCGATGCCGATGTGATCTACACCAGCCGCGACGGCGTGGCTTGCGGGTTGATCTCGATCCCGCTCCGCTACATGCATTCGCCTGTGGAAATGGTCTCGCTCGCCGACGCCCGCCATGCGGCCAAACTCGCGGTGGCCTTCATTCGGAGCTTGGAAAAAGCCGACACATTTCGTCTCTTGGATTGAAAGCTATGGAAAATCTGGGAGGTCAATTCGGCACAGCGGGCAAGGCGCTGCAGGTGAATCTCGGCAAGAGATTCTACGGAACCTTCGCGGAAATCGGAGCAGGGCAGGAGGTCGCCCGGCAC
>JBIPMC010000472.1:0-2929 GCA_044369345.1 Terrimicrobiaceae bacterium | reverse complement strand
CCCAGCACGAGGAGCAGGTGAAAAATTATTTCCGCACCGGCGACTATGTGGGGGCCTACAACTACTGCAAGGCGAACCCCTCGCCGTTGACAAACATACTCCGCGTCGGCATCAGCCTGCTCGGCGAAGGCAAACTCGCCGTCGAGGAGGGCATCGCCGGCGAACTCGCCAAGGAAAACGCCAAAATCCAGACGATGATCAGTTATCTCTCCGTCATCGGTGTCTGCACGCCGATGATCGGGTTGGTGGGCACTGTCACCGGCATGATGAAGGCCTTCGGCACGCTGGCCTCCTCCGGCATTGGCGATCCCTCGAGTCTCTCCGGCGCGATCGGCGAGGTGCTTGTGGCCACGGCGGCGGGCCTCTTCATCGCGATCCCGGCATTCGGAGCGTTCTACTACCTCCGCAACCGCGCCGCCTCGGCGATCCACCACATTCAGGACACGATCCACAGTCTCTTTCGCAAAATGCCCTATGAGGCGCTCGCCGGAGTCCACATCGGCGACGAGGAGCTTTTCGCCGCGATGCCGAATTGGACCCAACCGGCCGAAGGCATGGAGCAGAGCGGGGAGCACGCTTGATTCCCGAAATGGCAACTTTGAACATCACCGGGGAGGTTGACTGAATGGCCGGCGGAGGAGGAGGTGGCGAGGGGGAACCGGAGTTCCAAATCGCGCCGATGATCGATGTGCTGTTGGTGCTCTTGATTTTTTTCATGACGCTCACTTCGGCCCAAGTCCTCAAGGTGGATAAAAGCATCAACCTGCCTGTGGCTCCGGACGCCCAGAAGCAGGACACGCAACGCGCCCAGGTGATCCTCAATGTCCGCTGGAATCCCGAAACGAAAAAGCCCGCGTTCGTTTATGACGACAAGGTCTTCGAGCAAACGGCCGAGCTTGTGCCCTTGATCAAGGCCGCGAAGGAGGCCGGGGAGCATAAAATCCTGGAAGGGAAAAACCCCACCTTCCGCTGTGTCATCCGCGGCGACCGCGATGTGCCCGCGCTCTATGTCTCCCAAGCCATGAACGCCGCTGCCGAGGCCGGCATTTCCGACATTTCCTTTTCCGCCGCGAGCAAAGAGTGAACCGCCATGAAACGAATTGATATCAACCCGAATGACGGCGCGCTGGGATTCCAGATCGCGCCGATGATCGATGTGGTTTTCGTGATCATGCTTTTCTTCATGGTCATGGCCGGCGCGGTGAAGGTCGAAAAGGAATTGAACAGCCAACTCCCCGGCGTGGCCGAAACCTCGGGCGGCACGGATTTCGTGGATGAGCAACTCATCACCATCACCGAGGCCGGCGAGGTGAGCCTCAATGACGAGCCGATGGATTCGCCGACCAGCCACCAACTCCCGCAACTCCAGGACACCTTGTTGCGTTTGAAACAAAATGCCGATGCCGCCAAGACCCCGGTGATCGTTACGATCATCAGCGAGGAAATGGCGAAATACAGCCGCACCGTCGATGTCCTTAACGCGCTCGCCGTCGCGAAGATCGATTGCGTGAGCTTCACCGTCACCGAAGAGGAATGATCCAAAACCTCCCATGAGCGACCAGGCGGATACAGTCTTTCTCGGAAACGGCCGGTATGCCTTGAACCGCCTTCTGGGCACAGGCGGCTCGAGTTCGGTGTATCTGGCCTACGACACGACGCTGTCCCGGTGGGTGGCGATCAAGCGGATGCCGGGCGGAGATGCCAAGGCCCAGCGCGAGGCGAAGGCGCTGGCGAATTTCCTTCACCCGAACATCGTGGCCCTGCACGACATCATCGAGGAGGGCGGCGAGATGCTTTTCGTGATGGAGCTTGTGATCGGGCAGACGATCGAGGAACTGGCCGAGCCGTTCACAGAAGAGGCGTTCCGGAGTTTCGCCGCGCAGTGCCTTGAGGGCCTCGGCGCAGCACACGATCAGAATGTGGTGCACCGCGACATCAAGCCGGGAAACATCATGCTCGCGCCGCTGAAGTCCGGGGGATACAGCGTGAAGATTCTCGATTTCGGGCAGTCGCGCATGATGACCGAGCCCTCGATGCAGACGATCGAGCATGGGTCGGTCTTCGGCTCGATTTTTATGATGTCGCCCGAGCAACTCAGCCACCAACCGCTCGACCATCGCACGGATTTTTACTCGCTCGGGTGCGTGTTTTACCAATCGCTCACACTCCAGCGGCCTTTCACCGGCGGGAATATTCCCCAGATCGTCGCCGCGCACTTGCAGCACCGCTTCGAGCCATTGAAAAACATCCGCCCCGACTTGCCAGTCGCGCTGTCGGGCTGGGTCGAAAATTTGTTCGCCTTCGACCGCGAGCAGCGCCCGGCCAGCGCCCGTGCGGCGCTCCAGAAATTGCAGGCGATCCAGTCGGTGATCCGCGTCACCAAGGCGCTGAGCGCTACGGCGGTCGTGCCTCTCGCGGTGCTGAAGCAAACCCAAATGCTCGAGCTCCCGAAGGTGGGAGATTTTCCGGGCCAACCCACAAAAACCCAAAAATACGCGCCTTCCACCGAGCCTCAACCGGCTCCTGCCGCGCCCGAGCCGGAAATCGAGGGAGTGCCTGAAGAAGCCCCGCCGGAGGGTTACGAAGCTGCAGAGCATGGCGAACTGCCAGACGAGGGGGACGCAACGCCCACACCGACCTATTTTCCTCCCTCGGGGGAACCGATTCCCGACAGCCTCCCAAAATCTCCCCTCCAAAAGCTCTGGCACCGGGTGACCCAGAGTCAGTTTTTTTTCATCAGCGTGGTGGTCCATGTGGTCTTCGTTCTGATCGCCGGCATCTTTGTGGTTCAATCGATCACCGCGAAGCGCAAGCTGACCTTCACTTCCTCTCCGCCCTCGCCAAATCCGAGCCAGCGCGCCCTCGAGCACAAGGTGCAGATGGCCAAAAAACAAAACACGATGAGCGCGCCGGCCCAGGCGAAACGCAT
>JBIPMC010000042.1:0-9831 GCA_044369345.1 Terrimicrobiaceae bacterium | reverse complement strand
CCAAATTAATAAATCGTTGTTTCTGTTCCATTGGTAACTCATTTTTCCAGGGCATAACCCCCAGTCTATGTGTAACCCATGTCCTCGGTCACTTTGTAACCGATCTCCTCGGTTCATACCGATTCTGGAAATAGAGACCAAAAGACAGCTGCCGACTTCTGCGACAAGCTCGGCAAACCCCGCACCATCGCCGAACTAACCAAAGAACGCCTGCGCCGGGCCGGAAAGAAGATCAAAGAGGAGAACCCGCTCTTCGCGGGCGATATCGGCTTCCGTGTTTTCAAGCTGGATTCCACAAACATCCGCGAGTGGGACCCGAACCGCGAGAACCTCGCCGAGAGCCTCGAAGCCTCCGTGGATCATCTCAAGACCGACCGCACCGAGCAGGACATTCTCTTCGAGCTGCTGCTCAAGCTCGGCCTCGAACTCTGCGTGCCCATCGAAACCCGGAAAATCGCAGGCCATGCAGTCCACAGCATCGGAGCGGGCACCCTGCTTGCATGCCTCTCCAAATCCATCCCTCAAGCCGATGTGGAGCCCTTGGCCGCCGGGCTGGTGGCGTGGCACAAGGAAGAGTCCCCCGCTGGAGAGCCCACCGTTGTCTTCCGCGACAGCGCCTTCGCCGACGATGTGGCTAAAACCAACCTCGCCGCGATCCTCAAACAAAACGGCCTCGAAACCGTGCGGAGCCTGTAAAATAAGGCACGGAACATGAAAACCGACTGTGCAAATTTTGGAGAGTTGACAATAAGGGGCGATCACTGCTTGAGTTTATACAGCAGACCCGCCGGGCCTCTCATTCTTGCTTGCAAGAATGAAGCACACTTCGGCGGGTATTTTCTTTTGGGGGCAAGTGCAAAGGTTGTCCTTTGGAAGCTGAACTCATGATTTTTGAAAAGTCTCCACTCACCTTTGAAAAGCAGGCAGAAAGATTGCTTTCTCGCGGGTTGATAGCGGACAAGGCAACCCTAGTTGAACGGCTTCAAGCCACCAATTACTATCGGCTGACATCTTATCTCTATACCTTCCGCGAGGATGGAGAGCGTTACCGTAAGGGCACCACTCTCGAAAAGGTCTTGGAGCTTTATCGATTCGACCACGGGCTGCGCCTGCTACTTCTTGATGCGATCGAGACCATCGAAGTCCACGCACGCACGCAGCTGGCCTATCATTTCGCACACACGCATGGGGCCTTTGCTTATTTGGATCGCGGCAATTTCCCGAATTTCGAAAACGACCGGCAAAAGTCTCGCAAAGATTTCATTGAGTGGGAGCAGAGGCTGCGCCAGCAGGTGAGCCGTTCCCAAGACAAAAAAGGGCGCGAGGACTTTATAGTTCACTTTTTCAACAAATACGGTGACCAGCACGACATGCCGCCAATTTGGATGATGGTTGAGCTGATGGATTTCGGGAGCGTGCTTTCATTCTATCGCGGCGTGGCAACAAATCTGCGTCGCCAATTGGCTGATAGTCTCGGCGTGCATCAAACAGTCGTATTGAACTGGCTATTGGTTCTCAACTCCGTGCGGAATCGCTGTGCCCACCATGCCAGACTCTGGAACTGGAACCTTGGATACCGGGTTAAGATTCTCGAGCGGGATCCGCGTTGGGTAGTGCTGTTAAAAGCCGATCGCAAAATGGCGGTGATCCTACACATCTGCCGACACTGGCTTGAAAAGGCAAATGTAGGCCACCGCTGGCCGCAGAGAGTAGAAGAGCACTTTGCTAAATTTGACCATGTGGATCTTGCAGCCATGGGGCTAGTTCCTGGTTGGACGCAAAGAACTGTCTGGAAGACGAACCCATGAAACTGCATTTCGAGCCCAATCTTGATTACCAACTCCAGGCCATAGAGTCCGTCTGCGACCTCTTTCGCGGGCAGGAAATTTGCCGCACGGAATTTACCGTTACGCAGGATGGTGCCGATGCTCAGACCCGAATGGCCTTTGCCGAAAATGATCTTGGAATCGGCAACCGGCTCACGCTGCTCGACGATCAATTGCTGGAAAACCTCCACGCCATCCAACTGGTCAACGGCTTGCCACCATCCACCAAGTTGGACTCCGGAGATTTCACCGTGGAGATGGAGACCGGCACAGGAAAAACGTATGTCTATCTGAGGACCGCCTTTGAATTGAATCGCCGCTTTGGCTTTACGAAATTCGTGATTGTGGTGCCTTCCGTAGCCATTAAGGAAGGCGTCTTCAAATCACTTCAGATCATGGAGGAGCATTTTCGCGCCCTCTATTCTGGAGTGCCCTTCGAGTATTTCCTCTACGACTCCGCCAAGCTCGGACAGGTGCGCAATTTTGCCACCAGCCCGAACATCCAAATCATGGTGATGACCGTCGGCGCGATCAACAAATTCGGTGACGAAACCGAGGCCAACGCGGAAGAAGCCAATGAATCCTCCCGGCGGGAGAAATCCAAAAATGTCATGTATCGCCACAGTGAGAAGACAGGCGGCGAGAGGCCCATCGATCTCATTCGTGCCACACGACCCATCCTGATCGTGGACGAGCCGCAAAGCGTCGAAGGCGGGCTGGATGGCAAGGGCAAGAAAGCCATGGAGCGGATGAATCCGCTCTGCAGCCTGCGATACTCCGCCACGCCCAAGCACGCGCACCACATGGTCTTCAAGCTCGATGCTGTGGATGCCTACGAACGAAAACTGGTGAAGCAAATCGAAGTCGCGGCAGCCACGGTGGATGGTGGGCAAAACAAAGCCTATGTGAAGTTGCTCGGAGCCTCCAACAAGCGGGGCGTCATTACTGCCAAAGTAGAACTGGATGTCCAAACCGCTCATGGCGTCACTCGGCGGGAAATCGCCGTGCAGTCAGGCGATGATCTGGAGCTCGTGACTGGACGCGCGGTTTATAGGAACTGCCGGATCGGAGAAATCCGAGTCGCTCGCGGTGATGAATTCATGGAGCTTCGGTATTCCGGAGGAGAGCAGTTTTTGCGGCTCGGCCAAGCCCACGGCGATGTCGATGCCATGGCCGTGCAGCGACAGATGATCCAGCGCACGGTCAAGGAGCATCTTGAAAAGGAGATGCGCCTGGCGCCTTTGGGGATCAAGGTTCTCAGCCTCTTCTTCATCGACTCGGTGGAAAAATACCGCAGCTACGATGAAGCTGGAAATCCCGTGAAAGGCGATTACGCCCTGATCTTCGAGGAGGAATATCGACGACTCGCCAGGCACCCGGATTATCAAAGCCTCTTCCCACAGGTGGACATGACTACGGACGCCGAACTCGTGCACAACGGCTATTTCTCGATCGATAAAAAGAAGGTGGCTGGAAAAACGGTGGAGGTTTTCAAGGACACCAAAGGCAACACCCAAGCCGACGAGGACACCTACAGCCTCATCATGCGCGACAAGGAAAAGTTGCTGAGTTTTTCGACCCCTTTGAAATTTATCTTCTCCCACTCCGCACTGCGCGAGGGCTGGGACAATCCGAACGTTTTCCAGATTTGTGCTCTGCGAGAAATGACAAGTGAACAACAGCGCCGCCAGACGATCGGGCGCGGCTTGCGGCTCTGTGTGAATCAAGAAGGGGAGCGCCTGCGGGGCTTCTCAATCAACACGCTTACGGTCATTGCTCCTGAGAGCTACGAACAGTTTGCCGAGAGGCTCCAGAAGGAGATTGAAGACGAATACGGAATCCGGTTCGGCGTGGTGGAGAAACATCAGTTCGCCGGTGTGCAAATGATCGATTCCAGCGGCACAGCACGGCCTCTCGGATTTGAGCAATCGGAAGCTCTCTGGGAGCACTTGAAGGCGTCCGGTTTTTTGAACAGCCAAGGCAAAGTTCAAGACTCGCTGCGCAAGGCTCTCAAGGAGTCCACGCTCACACTTCCCGAGCCTTTTGCGGCGCAGCTTCCGCAAGTGCAAGAAATCCTCCGCAAGCTCGCGGGGCGCTTGGAAATCAAGAATGCCGACGAGCGCAAGACGGTGAAGACCCGCCAAGCGATGCTGGATGGGGCCGATTTCAAGGCTCTCTGGGAACGCATCAAACACAAGACCACCTACCGCGTGCAGTTTGATAACGAAGCTCTTTTGGACTCCTGCATCAAAGCCATGCGTGAAGCACCGCCGATCGCCAAAACCCGCCTCCAATGGCGCAAGGCCGACATCGCAATCGGCCGCTCTGGTGTCGATGCCACCGAGAAATCCGCGTCGGCTCCCATCACGCTGGACGAAGCTGATATCGAGTTGCCCGATATTCTAACCGAGCTACAGGACAAAACCCAACTGACCCGCCGCAGCATTCAACACATTCTCACAGGAAGTGACAGGCTCGATGACTTCAGGCGCAACCCGCAACAGTTCATCGAACTGGCCGCCGAAATCATCAACCGTGCGAAGCGTCTCGCCCTCGTTGATGGCATCAAGTATCAGCGAATCGGAGCAGACGAGTTTTACGCTCAAGAGCTTTTCCGGACGGAAGAACTCTCCGGATACCTCAAGAGCATGATCCCCGTGGAAAAATCCGTCCACGAACAGGTAATTTATCAATCCGACACGGAGCGGCAATTTGCCGAGCAGTTAGAGAAAAACACGGATATCAAAGTTTACGCCAAACTCCCCGGCTGGTTTCGCATCCCAACCCCTCTCGGAGACTACAATCCCGATTGGGCCGTCATGGCCGATATTGATGGCACGGAGCGTTTGTATTTCGTTGTTGAAACCAAAAGTTCGCTTTTGGCCGATGCCTTAAGAACCCAAGAAAACGCAAAAATCAAATGCGCCGAAGCGCATTTTGCGGAACTCGCTACGACAAACACCCCGCCCGCCGTTTTCAAAAAAGCGACGAAGCTGGAGGATTTATTCTGAAAACGCATGATTTCTAATAAATTACCGGGTAAAAATACCGACCTCGATTTCATAGTTCCAAGGATCTCTGAGATTACCTACACGGCGGCAGACCCTGGAGGCCTGGGCGGCGGCCTGCGGATGGAGTGGGCCGCCGTTCCGGTGGGCCCGAGAAGTGACGCTTCCCTCTACCGTGCAAGCTATCGACGCCTTGTTCCTAATCCACCTCATACCCCAAAGCGAGTGGCAGCAGCCGTCCTAAGCCCGCCCGCCACTGACCCGCCTGCCGCCATCCAGTCATAGAAAAATGGGCATGAACCTTTTTATCGACACAAATATTTTCCTGTCGTTCTACCATTTGAGCAGTGACGACCTTGAAGAACTTCGCAAACTCGGCGTTCTCCTGGACAAAAAGAAGGTAACCCTACTGCTGCCCAAACAGGTCATTGACGAGTATCGCCGCAATCGGGAAGTGAAGATTGCAGATGCGCTTAAGCGATTCCAAGATAATAAACTCAACGATCAGTTCCCTCAAATCTGCAAGGAATATGAGGAATACGGGCGCATGCGCGATGCGATCACGACATACAAGCAGGAGAAAGGCAAGTTACTGGAGAAGCTGACTAGGGAGGTTGCCAGCGAGTCCTTGAAAGCTGACCGGACGATAGACGAACTATTTGGGAAGGCAAAGGCGATCAAGGTAACCCCTGAACTTGTCGCTCTGGCGCGGCTGCGTATGGTGGTTGGTAATCCACCCGGAAAAAACGGCTCTACTGGAGACGCAATCAATTGGCAATGTCTGCTGGAAGCCACGCCAGAAGGACAGGACCTGATGTTCATCACTGATGACGGCGATTTTTGCTCACCGCTGGATGACTCTGATTTTCTGCCATTTTTAGAAAAGGAGTGGAGTGAGAGAAAGAATAGCAAGATTCGGTTTTTTCGCAGTTTATCTGCGTTCTTTCGGGCGCAATTTCCAGACATCCACTTGGCCAGCGAGCTAGAAAAGGATTTGTTAATTCAGCAATTCGCCGGAAGTCCAAATTTCGCAATGACGCGAAAGCTACTAAAGCAACTAATCACATACAGTGATTTTACGGTTACTCAGATTAACGATATTGTTCAAACTGTAATTACTAATAATCAAGTTTACTGGATTGCTGAAGATGAAGATATCAATGACTATCTGAAGAAACTCGTAACGGGGCGCGAGACCAAAATTGATCCAGAGGCATTAGCAAATTTCCAGTCGATCGTTGCAGGAAGGCAAAAATCTGAAGAGGAAAATATTGATGAAGAACCTTCATTCGAAGATGATTAAAATCGTTGAAGCACAATTTACGCGAAGGTCCTCGTGGCGCGGCCACCTTCCTCTATCTCAAAAAGGAACTCTCTCTGCACGACGAATACCGCTCCCGCCGGCTCTTCCTTGAAACATAGGATCGGATGGAGGCAGAAGGTGAATTTACATCTCTGGAATTGCCGTTCTACTCATGCACTTTGAATTTCTCTCCTCAATGAATAAATTGAAAGTTCAACTTGCAAACTGCTACGGAATCAAAAGTCTTTCCTATGATTTTGAATTCCAGAATGACGACAATCGCCGATCCTACGCGATCTACGCGCCCAACGGATTAATGAAATCTTCTTTCGCCAAGACATTTGATCGTTTGAGTAATGGGGAACAACCTGAGGAGCCACGATTCCAAAAAACTCCACATTACTCGATAACAATCGATGGTTACCCCATAGAAAAAGAAACAATTTTCGTTCTTAAAGCGGAAATTGATGCCAAAGGTGAAATTCCCGCTGTCACCAATTTGTTGGTAAAGCCAACTGAAAAGGCGCACTACGATGCTTTGGTGGTTGACCTAGAAAAACATAAGCAAAAGGCCATCACCGCACTTCAAAGCTTTTCAAAAGTCAAAAAAACAGAAATCGAGTCTCAAGTCTCGAAAGATTTCGGCGCCTCAAACTTCATTGAAGCCATCAGAGTAGGATTGGATTCTGTGCCTCAGGAGGATTTGAGCGCATTCATCTACAATGTTTTATTTAACTCAAAAGCGATGGAAGTGATTCAATCACCGGGTTTCCAAAGCAAAGCCAGCGAGTTCAATCAACGCTACGAAGAGCTGTTTCAGTTGGACAATACCATTTATAAAAAAGGGGTGTTCAATCTAGTCCGTGCAGGAAATGCTTTCGGATCACTTCAAAAAGAGCGCTTTTTCGAGGCCGGACACCGAGTTTACTTGGCAGGTGATGAGCAACCTCTTGATCAGGTCGAATTGGATGCGAGATTGGAAGCGCTGCACGCTCGAATCGACGGAGATCAAGAGTTGAAAACGATCCGAAAGGAATTGGAAAAAACCGCTGAGACGCGAGAATTGATTGAATTTTTGGAGTCGCTGAATTTGGAGCAATTCGAATATCTGGCGAAAATGACGAAGCTGGATCAAGTAGCTGAGCTCCGTCGCGAAATCTGGCGATTCTACTTGTCGAAAAAAACAGAGGCAAAGTCATATCTTGACGAATATGATCGCATCTCCTCAGACATTGCGGAAATTGAAAACAGAGCCTCAAACCTTGTTCCCGAATGGAATCATGCGGTGAATCGTTTCAATCAGCGTTTCCTGAACATGCCATTCAGGCTTCGCATAGCGAATGAAAAAGAGGTAGCCCTGGGCAAAGGAGCAGCCAAGTTGTTGTTTGTTTTTAGCAGCGAAGACGGAATAAATGTTGAAGGAGACAGGGAGGCAACAATTCGAACCCTGAGCCAAGGTGAACGCCGGGCCTTGCATTTGCTCAACTTTATCTTTGAGGTTGAATCCCGAAAGAAATCCAAGCAACCAACCTTATTTATAGCCGATGACCCCGCTGATTCCTTCGACTACAAGAACAAGCATGCCATCGTGCAATACTTGGAAGATTTAATAGGGATCGATCATTTTCGTCAGATTATTTTAACGCATAATTTTGACTTATTCCGGACTTTGACACGTTTTGTCAATCGTGAGCACTGTCTTGCTGCAGTTCGATGCGAGGGTGAGAGCATCACTCTAAAAAAGATGGAAGGAGTGAATAATATTTTCATCTACTGGAAAAAACAACTTCTGGATTCCGACGACATCCTCATTGCGACTATTCCATTCACTCGAAACCTTATCGAATACACCAAAGGCAAGGATGATGCCGGTTATTTGAAATTAACATCCCTACTCCATTGGAAAAAGGATAGCGAGACCATTAAAATTTCCGACTACTTGGAAGTATACAATTCATTTTTTGGTTCAAAACATACTTATTCGCAGAGCAAAAAAACAGTTATTGAGCTCATTATGGAAAAAGCGGAATCGATCTGTGTCAACAAAGGCCATAGCGAGTTGGAATTGGAAAAGAAAATCGTTTTATCAATTGCCACGCGCATTACAGCAGAGCGATGGATGACCCGTTTGCTCCGTATTCTGAAGTCCGAACCAGAATATTGGTGCCCCAAGAATCCGCCGTTCGGAAAGCTTTTGAGCGAATTCAAATTATTGGATGCCACAAACAAAAACTTAGAACTATTAGAGAGCATCGGAGTCACAGTTAGTTCTAATATCCACCTCAATTCTTTCATGTATGAGCCTCTATTAGATTTATCATTGGAGCATTTGATCGATTTATTTATCCAAATTAAAAAAATTTGAAATCATGAATCTCGCACAAGCCAACTACGAACTCAGATTTGAGAACCTCTTCCTTCGTTCGAAAGGAAATGAATTCCAATCAATGTTCGAGAGACTGATGAGCGTGGCCTACAAAGCGGATTTCATGGCCTGCCGCCCATGGGGAAATCAAGGCGACCGGAAGAACGACGGCTTCTTAACATCGGAGAGAAGACTATTCCAAGTCTATGCCCCGAACGAAATGGAGGCGACCAAGGCAATTGCTAAGATCACGGAGGATTTCGTCGGTGCGAAGGTTCATTGGGGCGAACATTTTGACAAATGGGTGTTCGCCCACAATGCCGTCGACGGACTCCCGCCTCATGTTCAGGAAGTGATTCTGAACTTCGGGAAGGAGAATCCCGACATCAAGATAGAGCCATGGGGGTTCGAAGAGTTCCGCGTGATCTTCAGGCGTCTTTCTTCCGACGACCTCGCGTCATGGTTCGGCCCTGTGCCCGACGAGGAAACCAAGGCTAGGCTCGGGTTTGATGATCTGCGCCCGGTGCTTGAATCCATTTCTCGCCGGGCCGCTCCCGCTGATTCCATCGTGAAAGAGGTGCCGATGGGCAAGATCGAGTCGAACGCGCTCTCTGAGAGCGTGGCGACGATTATCAAGAACGGCATGAGCAAAGCTCCACTGGTCGAACGCTTCTTCGCCCAATGGCACGACGAATCCCTGGGAGAGAATGTAGCAGAGGCATTTCGGGAGGAATATCAGAGACTGCGGGGCCTCCTTTTGACACCGAACGAGATATTAACCGAGCTTCAATCCTGGGCAGGCGGAAGTCGGCGAGGCTCCCCGGAGCACGAGATGGCGGTGTTCACGGTGCTCTCTTACTACTTCGAGCGTTGCGATATTTTTGAAGAACCACGCCCCTCCAAAACATGATCCTTCCAACCAAACACCTTTCCCAAGACCGGGCCTTGCTCACGGTGGGCGCGAGGTTGCTCGCCTGTTTATCTTCTCCCATGACGGTATCTTCACTGTGGGAGACAATTTCGAGGCAAGGAAAGTCGGAAGATTCAGTAAAGCCCGCCTTGCGCTTTGATGCCTATATTCTCACACTCGACCTGCTCTTCCTGATCGGAGCAATAGATCTTCGTAACGGAATCCTGATCCGCAGCAACACATGATTAACCGTATTTTCAGCAGTCTTGCCGGATTCAAGAATCTGGAATTTCACTCCGGTTTGAATGTTCTGATTGCCCAAAAGGAAGCCGGAGCTACCGACAAGCAAACCCGCAACCGTGCCGGAAAGTCGAGCTTGGTCGAAACCATTCACTTCCTCACCGGTGCTGATGCCGGGA
>JBIPMC010000041.1:0-9842 GCA_044369345.1 Terrimicrobiaceae bacterium | reverse complement strand
CATGGTTTCGAGGACAAATCCTCCCTCGACTTCGTCAGCTACGAGCTCGGCGAGCCCAAGATGTCCGCCCTCGAATCCCAGCGCGAAGGCCAAACATTCAGCGCTTCTCTTTATGTGACCTTCCGATATAAGGACGAGCGAAGCACCAAGGAAGAGAAAGTTTACATGGGCGAACTCCCGCTCATGACGCCGCAGGGTACTTTTGTGATCAACGGCGCCGAGCGCGTCGTCGTGTCCCAGCTCCACCGCTCGCCGGGCATTTGCTTCGAGACCTCCATTCACACGAATGGAAAGGTGCTCCACGGCTTCCGCATCATTCCTGACCGCGGTTCGTGGATTGAGGTGCAGTTCGATACCAGTGACCTCCTCTATGTCTATCTCGACCGCCGCAAGCGCCGTCGGAAATTTTTGGCCACCACTTTCCTTCGCACCCTCGGCTACCCGTCAGACGAGGACATCGTTAAACTTTTCTACAAAACCGAGGATCTCAAACTTAGCGAGAAACTCGACGAGGAGGAAATTGCCACGAAGGTTTTGATCTCCGACATTCGCGATGGCGAGATCACTGTCGGCCGTGCGTTCGAGCCTCTCACCACAGCGATTGTTCGCGAACTCCTCCGCTTGGGCCACAAGACCGTAAAGGTCGTGGATACCAAGGAGGATGACACTGTTATCAAGTCCCTCAAAAAAGACCCAGCTCACGACGAGGACGAGGCTCTCAAGGACATCTATCGCAAGCTGCGCCCCGGAGATCCGCCCACTGCTCAAAACTCGCGCACCATGCTCAAGCGTCTTTTCTTCGACGCCAAACGCTACGATCTCGGACGCGTCGGTCGTCACAAAATCAACCAAAAACTCGATCTCAATGTCGCCGAGGATGAGCGCACCCTCACTAAAGAAGATTTTGTCGCGGCGATGAAATACCTCGTCCGCCTGCGCGCTGGCGATGGCTTGACCGATGACATTGACCACCTAGGCAGCCGCCGCGTCCGCACCGTTGGCGAACTTCTCGCCAACCAGTGCCGCGTGGGCCTCGCCCGCACCGAGCGTCTTGTTCGTGAGCGCATGACCTTGTTTGATGCCGCCACCGATCAGATTACCCCTCAAAAGCTCATTAACCCGAAATCTCTCAGCGCCGTCGTGCGTGATTTCTTCGGCCGCTCGCAGCTGAGCCAATTCATGGATCAGACGAACCCGCTTTCTGAGCTCACCCACAAGCGTCGCCTATCGGCCCTCGGGCCAGGCGGTCTCAGCCGCGACCGCGCGGGCTTCGAAGTCCGGGATGTACATCCTTCGCACTACGGTCGTATCTGCCCGATCGAGACTCCGGAAGGTCCAAACATTGGACTCATCAGCTCGCTCAGCACTTTTGCCCGCATCAATGATTTTGGCTTTATCGAAACTCCCTACCGCAAGGTAGTGAATGGTCGTGTGACCGATGAGGTGGAATACCTCAGCGGCGACCGCGACGAGAACTTCTACATCGCGCAGGCGAACTCCACGGTTGACGGCAAAGGCAACCTCACCGGAGAGAAAGTTTCGTCCCGCTACCGTGGCGACTTCATGGAAGTTGAGCCCTCAAAGATTCAATACATGGATGTCTCGCCCAAGCAGCTCGTTTCCGTGGCCGCCGGCTTGATTCCGTTCTTGGAGCACGATGACGCCAACCGCGCGCTCATGGGCTCGAACATGCAACGCCAAGGCGTGCCACTCCTCACCTCCGATTCGCCGCTCGTCGGCACCGGCATCGAAGGCCGCGTGGCTCGCGACTCGTGCGCTGTCATTTGCGCCGAGGCTCCAGGCAAAGTCGCCTCGGTCACCGCAAACCAGATCGTCATCACCAAGGACGGCTCGCTTCCCGAGAGCAAAAAGAAGATCAAGCACGATCCCGAAAACGATGTGCATGTCTATGAACTCCGGAAGTTCATGCGCTCGAATGCGAGCACTTGCATCAACCAGAAGCCAATCGTCAAAAAAGGTCAGTCAATCAAGAAAGGCGAGGTCATCGCCGACGGTCCGAACACCGAAAAGGGCGAACTCGCCCTCGGGCGGAATGTGCTCGTCGCGTTCATGTCTTGGAATGGTTACAACTTTGAGGACGCGATCCTGATCTCCAAACGTGTGGTTAAGGAGGACATCTACACCTCCATCCATATCGACGAATTTGAAATCGGCGCCCGCGATACCAAGCTCGGGCCTGAGGAAATCACCCGCGACATTCCAAATGTCAGCGAAGAGGCTCTCCAAAATCTTGGCAGTGACGGCGTCATACGCATCGGTGCGGAGGTCAAGCCCGGCGACATCCTCGTTGGTAAAATCACTCCGAAATCCGAGACCGAACTCGCTCCCGAGGACCGACTTCTCCGCGCGATCTTTGGTGAGAAGGCGGCCGATGTGAAGGATACCTCGCTCACCGTTCCTTCCGGCACCTACGGCATTGTCATGGATGTGAAGGTTTCCTCAAAGAAAGAAGTCCAGCGCACCAAGATGACTCCCGCCGAGTCGAAGCGCCAGCAGAGGATGATCGGCGAGGACCACAAAAAGCGAAAAGACGACCTGCACGAGCAGCTCACCGCCGCGCTCTCGAATATCCTGCTCAACGAAAAAATCCCGCTTGATGTTGTCAATGCCCAAACCGGCGAGATCATTATCCCGGCAAACCGCAAGATCACGAAGCAGCTCCTTCGGAAGCTCGCAGGCGTTTACAGCCATGTAGAAATCGACCCGAGCCCGATCCGCAACAAAATCCACGAGATCATCGGCCAGTTTGAGCACAAGTTTGTGGACCTCGACAATGAGCGCGATCAAAACCTCGGCCGTATTGAGAGCGGGGACGATATCGACCCCGGCATCATCAAGCAGGTTAAAGTTTACATCGCCAGCAAACGAAAGCTTAGCGTCGGTGACAAAATGGCCGGCCGCCACGGAAACAAGGGCGTCGTCGCCAAGATCGTTCCCGAGGAGGATATGCCTTATCTCGCGGACGGAACACCCGTGGACATCGTGCTGAATCCGCTCGGCGTGCCGAGCCGAATGAATGTCGGCCAGGTTCTTGAAACCCACCTCGGCGTTGCTGCCAAGGCACTCGGCTTCAAGGTCGCCACACCGGTCTTCGACGGCATTCCGGAATCCAAAATCCGCGAATACCTCAAGGAGGCCAAGAAGGTGGACGGCTTCACCTGGATTAACGAAAACGGCAAAGCCACACTCTACGACGGCCTCACCGGTGATGCCTTCGATCAGGATGTCGTCGTCGGTTACATCTATATGCTCAAACTCGGCCACTTAGTCGCGGATAAAATCCACGCCCGAGCCGTTGGGCCCTACAGCCTCGTCACCCAGCAACCGCTCGGCGGCAAGGCCCAATACGGCGGCCAGCGTTTCGGAGAAATGGAAGTCTGGGCACTCCAAGCCTACGGTGCCGCCTACACGCTTCAGGAACTCCTCACGGTTAAGTCGGACGATGTCGCCGGCCGCACCCGCATTTACGAAAGCATTGTGAAGGGCGACAACTCGCTCGAGGCCGGCACTCCGGAGTCCTTCAATGTGCTCATCAAGGAAATGCAGGGCCTGGGCCTCGATGTCCGCGTCGGTGGCAAACAACCGGCGCTCACCGAAGCCGCTCTCGCCTGATCCCAACCACAAAAAAACTGACGAACCATTCCACACATGAAAGAAATTAATTTCCGCGAAGCCCTTGGTGAATCCAAGGAGGTCGGTTTCGACGAGGTTGCTATCACCGTGGCGTCTCCCGACGCCATGCGTAGTTGGAGCAAAGGCGAGGTCAAAAATCCCGAGACTATCAACTACCGCACCTTCAAGCCTGAAAAGGGCGGTCTTTTCTGCGAACGCATTTTTGGTCCAACACGCGACTGGGAGTGCTCCTGCGGAAAATACAAACGCATCAAACACAAGGGCGTCATCTGCGACCGTTGCGGCGTGGAAGTCACGCTCTCCCGTGTGCGCCGCGAGCGCATGGGCCACATCGACCTCGCTGTGCCGGTCTCACATATCTGGTTCTACAAATGTATGCCCTCCCGCCTCGGCCTCATGCTCGACATGACCAGCCGCCAGCTCGAGCGCATCATTTATTACGAGGATTACATTGTCATTGACCCCGGCAACACGCCGCTCGAGAAAGGCCAACTCCTCACCGAAGCGGAATTCCGCGACGCCGAGGAACAATATGGTGAGAGCTTCACCGCAGGAATGGGTGCCGAGGCGATCCAAAAAATTCTCGCGAACATCGACCTCGCCGATCTCCAAGTGGAAATCGAAGAGGCCATGGGGAGCACGCGATCCAAGCAGCTTCGCAAAAAACTCGCCAAGCGCCTCAAGCTCGTACAAGGCTTTGCCGAGTCGAAGAGCCGCCCGGAATGGATGATCCTGAATGTCCTTCCCGTCATCCCGCCGGACCTTCGTCCGCTCGTTCCGCTTGAGGGTGGTCGTTTTGCAACCTCGGATCTCAACGATCTCTACCGCCGCGTCATCAACCGCAACAACCGCCTTCGCACGCTGCTCCAACTCAAGACCCCTGAGGTTATTATACGTAACGAAAAGCGCATGCTTCAGGAGTCGGTCGATGCACTCTTCGACAATGGTCGCCATGGCCGCGCCGTTACCGGGGCAGCCAACCGACCGTTGAAATCACTCAGCGATATGCTTAAGGGCAAAGGTGGTCGTTTCCGCCAAAACCTCCTCGGCAAGCGCGTGGACTATTCGGGCCGTTCCGTCATTGTTATCGGTCCCGAACTCAAGCTCAACCAGTGCGGTCTTCCCAAAAAAATGGCTCTTGTTTTGTTCGAGCCTTTCATCATTCGCCGCCTCAAGGAACTCGGCTATGTCCACACCGTGCGCAGTGCGAAGAAGCTGATCGAGCGGCAGACGCCAGAAGTTTGGGACATTCTTGAAGAAGTTACCAAAGGCCACCCAGTTCTTTTGAATCGCGCTCCGACACTGCACCGCCTCTCGATCCAGGCTTTCGAGCCACAGCTCATCGAGGGCGAGGCCATTCGCGTACACCCGCTCGTTTGCACCGCATATAATGCGGACTTCGATGGTGACCAAATGGCGGTCCATGTCCCTCTATCGGTCGAGGCGCAAATGGAAGCCCGCATGCTCATGCTGGCTCCGAACAACATCTTTTCGCCTTCAAGCGGCAAACCGATCACCACTCCGTCGCAAGACATTCCGCTCGGTTGCTACTATCTCACGCAAAAACCCCGCGCCGAGGACGCCGACGAGAAAAAGCGCCGTCCGCTTTTCGCCAGTGCCGAGGAGGTCGAACTCGCCCTTTCCGAAGGCTCGATTCGAACCACCTCGCCGATTCTTTTCAAGAATCCCGACAAAGGTCGTGAGACGATCTACGGCGATACCACCTCGACGGTTCTTAAAACCACCGCCGGCCGCGTGGTCTTCAACCAGATTTGGCCGAAGGATCTCGGTTTCTTCAACAAGGTCTGCGGCAAGAAGCAGCTCTCCGACATTATCTGGCGCTGCTACAAAGTCGGCGGGCAGCAAACCACTGTAGAAACTCTAGACAAACTTAAGGAACTCGGCTTCCGCTCGGCCACACGCGCAGGCGTTTCTATCGGAATCAACGACATGATGATTCCGCAAGAGAAGACTGACCTCCTCGACAAGGCCTACCGCGAAGTTGCCCAAGTTGAGCAACAATACCGCCGAGGCATCATCACGGACGGGGAGCGTAAGAACAAGGTGCAGGACATTTGGACTCATACCGGCGAAGAGATTGCGAACGCTCTCTTCCGTACGCTCGAATACAATGATGGCAAGCGCGACATGAACCCCGTGTTCATGATGGTCGACTCCGGCGCTCGTGGTAACCGCACTCAGATCAAACAGCTCGCCGGTATGCGCGGCCAGATGGCCAAACCCTCGGGTGAAATCATCGAGCAGCCGATTACTGCAAACTTCCGCGAAGGCCTCACCGTTCTCGAGTTCTTCATCTCAGCCCACGGCGCCCGAAAAGGCCTCGCCGATACCGCGCTCAAGACCGCTGATTCCGGGTACCTCACCCGCAAACTCGTCGACGCTGCCCAGGATGTCATCGTCACGATTGACGATTGCCATACTCCGAATGGCATCGTGGTTCGTCCGATTTACGAGGGCGACGAAGAAGTCGTCAGCCTCTCGACCCGCATCATCGGCCGAACCAGCTGCGAAACCATTAAGGATCCCGTCAGCGGCAAGGCGATCGTCAAAGCGAATCAACTCGTTGACGAGGAAATCGCCGCCGCACTCGAAAAAGTCGGCCATGAACAACTCAAAATCCGCTCGGCTCTCACCTGCGAATCAAAGCGAGGCGTTTGCATCAAATGCTACGGCCGCAGCTTGGCCACAGGCGGCATGATCAAACTCGGTGAGGCCGTTGGCATCATCGCCGCGCAGTCGATCGGCGAACCCGGCACGCAGCTCACAATGAGAACCTTCCACGTGGGTGGTGCAGCGAGCCAGACCTTTAAACAACCGATCGTCAAGGCCAAGCACGAGGGAACCATCCGATTCAACGAACTCAAAGTCGTGGAAACCGTGGACAAGACCTTCGTTGTCCTTAACAAAAACGGCACGATCACCGTTCACGACAAGGACGGCCGCGAGCTCGAGAGCCACAACATCGTCGTTGGCTCGGTCATCTCGATTGCCGATGGCAGCCATGTGAAGAAAGGCCAGACATTCATTCAATGGGATCCCTACAATGTTCCCATCATTACTGAGAAGGCCGGCCGCATTGAGTTCCGCGACATGATCCCTGGCGTCACCATCCGGCAGGAGGTTGACGAATCCACCGGCGTTCGCGGCAATGTCGTCATCGAACACAAGGAAGATTTGCACCCGCAAATCATTATTGTGGACGAAGCAAAAAATGTGCTCGCCAGCTACTCGATTCCTGCAGGCGCTCACATCGAGGTGAAGGAAGGCGCTAAAGTCCCTGCAGGACAGCGTGTTGCCCGTACGCCCCGAAAGATCGGTAAGACCAAGGACATCACCGGTGGCCTCCCGCGTGTAGCTGAGCTTTTCGAAGCCCGCCGGCCGAAGGACGCCGCAGACATCGCCAAGATCGACGGTATCGTCGAAATCGGGGGCACCGTCCGCGCCAAGCGCCGCCTCATCGTCAAGGATGTGGAAACCGGAGCCGAGGAAGAGCATCTCATTCCGCTAAACAAACACATCATCGTCTTCAAAGGTGACCTCGTTAAGAAGGGCCAGCAGCTCACCGAAGGCCCCGTTGTGCCGCACGAAATTCTCGACATTTGCGGACCTCAAGAGCTCCAGGAACACCTGCTCAACGAGGTGCAGGAGGTCTACCGTCTGCAAGGCGTCGAAATTAACGACAAGCACATCGAGATCATCGTCCGCCAAATGCTCCGCAAGGTCAAAATCACCGAGCAGGGCGACACCACGCTCCTCTGGGGCGATCAGGTGGACCGCCTCGCCTTCGAGGCCGAAAACGAAGCCGTCATCGCCAAAGGAGGAAAACCCGCCGAGGCCAGCCCCGTGCTTCTCGGCATCACCAAGACTGCTCTCGAAACCGACAGCTTCATTTCCGCCGCTTCATTCCAAGACACAACACGCGTCTTGACCGAGGCCGCCACACTTGGCAGGGTGGATCGACTCCGCGGCTTCAAAGAGAATGTCATCATGGGCCACCTCATACCCGCAGGAACAGGTTTCGAAACCAACCGTAAGATTGGAATCTCCCATATCGGGGATGCCTTGGAAACCGCCTCCAAAGAGGGAAAAAAGAAAGTCGCCAGCTAATTATATAATACCATGTCAGAATCCACAGCCACCCAACTAAACATAGAACTCATGACCGAGCTCCTCGAGGCCGGCGTCCATTACGGGCACCAGACCAAGCGATGGAACCCGAAAATGCGCGACTACATCCTCGAAGAGAAAAACTCGATATATATCATTGATGTCGCTCTCACGGTCGATCAACTCGCCAACGCAACAGGATTCATCAAGAGCGTCGTAAAAGACGGTGGAAAAATCCTCTTCGTCGGCACAAAAAAACAGGCCCAGGAAGCCATTCGTGAAGCAGCCGAGGCGACTGGGCAGTTCTTCGTGAACCAACGTTGGCTCGGAGGCACCCTCACCAACCTAACCACCATCCGGCGTAGCGTAGGCCGCTTGAAGGAAATTCAAGCCTTCGAAAAATCTCCCGCCTTCGCCAAGATTAATAAGGCCGAGGCCTCATCCATACGCCGCGAGGGAGCCAAGCTCCTGCACAACCTAGGTGGTATCGTGGAGATGGAAAAACTCCCTGCCGCGATGATCGTCATCGACACCGTACGCGAGGAAATCGCCGTCGCCGAAGCAAATCGCCTTGGCATTCCGATTATTGCGATCGTGGATACCAACTGCAACCCCGACAAGATCGACTACCCGATTGCTGGCAACGACGACGCCATCCGCTCGATCCGAGTGATCCTTGGCAAACTCGTCGAGTCGATCATGGAAGCCAAGGGCACCCGCGGAAAATCCCGCCCGCCCGAGCTCGCCGCCGTCTCTGAGTAATCCTCGATTCGCCTAACCAGCCCGCTCCGCCGATTCATATCATGTCCGAAATTTCAGCCGCTCTCGTTAAAGAACTCCGCGAAAAAACCAACGCGGGGATGATGGATTGCAAAAAAGCCCTCGCCGAAACAGGCGGGGATCTCACCGCCGCCGAGGAATTCCTTCGCAAAAAAGGTATCGCCAGCGCCGGCAAGAAAGCCGACCGCGCCGCCAAAGAGGGAACCATCGCCTCCTACATCCATATGCAAGGCAAGGTTGGCGTTCTTGTTGAAATCAACTGCGAGACCGACTTCGTCGCAAAGAATGATAACTTCCGCGATTTCGTAAAGGACATCACCCTTCACATCGCCGCCGCACATCCACGCTATGTCAACCGCACGCAAGTCCCGGATACCCTCATAGCCAAAGAGCGCGAAATCGCTGCCGCCCAAGTCCAAGGAAAGCCTGTGAGCATCGTGGACAAAATCGTCGACGGCAAAATCGACAAATTCTACAGCACGATCTGCCTTCTCGAGCAGCCCTTCATCAAGAATCCTGAAGTAACCATCGAGGAATTGGTAAAATCCAAAATCGCGGAACTCGGTGAGAACATCATCATCCGCCGCTTTACCCGCTACAGCGTTGGCGAAGAACTCGCCTGAGAGCCCCTGCGGAATCTCAATTGACAACGGAGGGTCAGCCTCCGGCCTGACCCCTTTAAGCCCAAGGCCATGCTGACCATCCGAAATCTCAAAAAATCCCACGGCGGGCGTCTTCTTTTCGAGGACGCCGACATGCAGGTCAACTACGGCGAACGAGTTGCGCTCGTCGGCCCAAACGGTGCGGGAAAATCTACCATTTTCTCCCTCATTCTCGGCCGAGACGAGGCAGATTTCGGCACGATCCAGCGCGATGAATGGACAACACTCGGGTACCTCCCGCAGGAGGCAGAGGCCGTCGGTTCTGAGACCGCCCTCGACATCGCCACTGGCCGCGCTGGCGAAGTTCAAGCTCTTGAAAAAATCCTCGCAACTTGCGAGGCCTCCGGGGATGTCTCCAGTGCCACTTATCTCGAGGCCCACGCCAAACACGAGGCTCTCTCCAACCTGCAAGTCGAGGCCCGCTCCAAAAAAATGCTTACCGGTCTCGGCTATCGCGAAGCCGACTGGTCCCGCCCAGCCAAGGAACTAAGTGGCGGTTGGGTCATGCGCGCCCACCTCGCCCGCCTACTCGTCATGGAGCCGGACCTCCTCCTCTTGGACGAGCCCACCAACCACCTCGACCTTCTCTCGCTACTCTGGCTCCAGCAGTATCTCAAA
>JBIPMC010000040.1:0-9865 GCA_044369345.1 Terrimicrobiaceae bacterium | reverse complement strand
CCACATAAAGTTGCGGGCGACAGATTTCGCGTAGGGGTCGAGGAGGATTTTGGCTGGGTTGAAACGGTGGCCGGAGGCGGGGTCGTTCGTGCCGTGGACTCGGTAGCCGTAAATCAGGCCTGGCCGTGCCCCAGGCAAATAGCCGTGCCAGACTTGATCGGTTTTTTCAGGAAGTGCGAGGCGCCGCGCCTCGCTGGTTGATTCGGGGGAGTCGAACAGGCACAGTTCAACGAGAGTGGCGTTCTCCGAAAACAGCGCAAAATTCACGCCCGCACCATCCCAATTCGCGCCAAGGGGAGTGGGTTTGCCAGGCCAGATGGTGTGGTTGTTGATCATGAAAGTTTCGGGTGAAAGAAATGGCGCGGCATGGCGGCAACGGGAATGGGGCGTTGAACTGATGAACCGATTTGCGTGAGATTTGACACGAATCCCGTGCGCACTATTTTAATGCGATGAAAAACATCACGCTGAGTGCGAAGAATGAGTCAATCGCACGGGCGAGGGAGGTTGCCAATCAAAGAAAGTCCACCCTTAATGCGCTCTTTCCTGAATGGTTGGCGGATTTGGTTCGCCAGCAGGATCGGGAAACCAAGTTGAGGGATTTGGGTGTGTCCAGCTGGGCTATGCGAATTCCGGCGGCAGCGCGCAAAAGCTTATCAAAAAATATATCCCGGCTGGGAAGCGCATCGATTCCCTGGAAATCCAAAACCTTTTCAAAAAATTGATCTGATGGATTTTTGAAAATGAAAAAAGAAGGCCGGCATTTCTACCAGACTGCGATTAGACTAACCATGGCGTTTTGCTGCTCAGCTGGAGCGCTGGCCTTCGAGCTTCCGGCGGATTGTCGCCAGTGCCTTGTTGGAATTGCGCCGGATTGGAATTCCTCGCGCGTGGAGGTTCGGGTTTTTGAAAAAAACGGGGGCGGTTGGTCGCGGGGTGCTGGGCCTTGGAGTGGGCGGTTGGGGAAAAACGGGCTTGCTTGGGGACTCGGTCTGCATCCGTTGCCGGTTGGCGTAACACCGAAACGCGAAGGTGACCTTCGCGCGCCAGCGGGGGTTTTTGCTCTTGGGGGAGCTTATGGCTATGCGCCCCAGATCGAGAAAAACCCCGCACTGCCGTATCGGCAGATCACGACTCGCGATCTGTGGGTGGAGGATCCCGCCTCGCCGGACTACAACAGACATGTGCTTCTCCACGCCGACCCCGCGACGGCTTGGGAGAAAAAGCAGCAAATGAAGCAAGGCGACCCCGCGCATTCGTTGAAGCTCTTCATCGCCCACAATCCGGCTCCGGAAGCGGTTCCTGGAGCGGGAAGTTCGATTTTTTTCCACATCTGGCGCGCGGGTGGCGCGAAGCCCTCGGCGGGTTGCACGACGCTCTCCGAGCAAAGCCTCCGCAGCCTCATAGCCGCGATCGATCCAGCCAAAAAACCCGTCTATATCTTGCTGCCGAAGGAGGAATACCACCGCGTGTCGCGGGAATGGAAGTTGCCGGCCATCGAGTTGCCGCAAGCGGCGCGTTGAGCGGCTAGAGTTTGTTTTCCCAGCTCAGCAGGAGATCCAAAAACGCGCGGGCGTTGGGAGCTTGGAGGAGTTTTTGCAAGGTTTCGGGCTTCCCGCAGAGGCGGGCGATTGTGCCAATCAAGCGAAGGTATTCCTGATTGAGAGCTGTCGGGATGCCGACCACGAAAACCAATTTTACCGGCCCGGCGATGTGCGGCGAGTGGAACCCGTTTGGCGAGCGCCCGGCGGCCATCACAAACGAGTTCACGGCACTTGTGCGACCATGCGCAATCACGATACCGCAGCCGTCATCTGTGGAAACGGCTGGTGCGGCGCGGTCGAGCACGCTGGCGCGAAAAGCATCCCAATTGTTGATTCGGATATCGCCCCGCAGCGGAAAGAGAAGCTCCTCGACGGCGGTGGATTCGTCGCTGGCATCGAGGCCGAGGTTGATGTGTTCGGGGAGGAGAATTTCGGAAAGGGAAATCATATGTTGCTACCAGACCACTTGAGCTTCTGGCGGATCACTTCGGTGAAGGGCCGTTCGGGGAGCATGGCCAGAGGAAGCACACGCGGGCTTTTTTTTAGAACCAAAAGTTCGCCGATGCCGAGCTGGCCGCAGCTTTGGGAATCAACCGAGACGGTGACGGTTTGGCCGGGTTTCTGCACTTGCATCCTCACAACCGACGAGTCGCTCATGACCACGGATCGGACCGAGAGCACATGCGGGCAGATCGGGGTAATGACGAAACACCCGCTGTCGGGCATGAGAATGGGGCCTCCAGCGGAAATGGAATACGCGGTCGAGCCGGTGGGCGTGGAGACGATGAGCCCATCGGCGTTGTAGTCGGTCAGCAAGTGATCCCCGATGGCGACGCGAATTTGGACGAGCTGCGAGCGCTCGCCGCGGCTCACGACGACATCATTAAGGGCGAAAAAAGTGCGGGGGTTTCTTGAGAGGTCTTGTATTTCGACCTGCATCAAGTTTCGGGGGCTGACAATGTATTCGTGCTTGCGGATGCACTCGACGGCGCGCTGCACCTCGCCCGAGCCGAGGCATGTGAGAAACCCGAGCGTGCCGATGTTGATGCCGAAAACCGTTGGGATGGTATCACTCAATTTCTGAACGGCGCGGAGGATCGTGCCGTCGCCGCCCATTACGACGAGGAGTTCGCAGCGCGAGGCCAAGGCCGCGAGATCGAGGTCCGAGGATTTGCCGGCGAGAGGCGCGGTGGATTGCTCGAGAAGGTAGGGCAGGCCGACGAGAGCGAGTTCCCGCGCCATGGCGCGCACGACCTCGGCGGCGGCGGGTTTTTCCGCATGGGCATGGAGACCGATCATGGAGTGAGGGGAGTTAGACAAACCCTGCCCACGAAAGCAACGCCAACCTGCTGCCTCCTCCGTGAAACCGCATGGAATCGCTTGCGCGGCGGGAGGGCGCGGGGGATAGTTTATGTCATGAACTCAGGACCTGGTTCGGGAGGAAATGTCATCGCGGCCCTTTGCAGTTTGTTCATTCCTGGCTTGGGGCAGTTGGTTCAGGGGCGAATTCTCATGGCGCTCGTGTTTTTCGTGGGATCCGGGGTGTTGTGGTTCATCAGCTTCGGCACACTGGGGTGGATCATCCACTTGTGGTCCTGCATCAACGCGGCTTTATGGAGGCCGTAGCCTATGACTCTCAAAAACTACATCAACGGCCGGTTCGCTCCGGCCCGTTACGCGACAGTTCGGGCATTCCACAATCCGGCCGACAATTCGCAAATCGGCGAGGCGTCGGAGTCCTCGGTCGAGGACATGGATATTGCGATCAAGTCGGCGCGGAAGGCCTTCGATGAGGGGCCCTGGCCGCGCACTCCCGCGCAGGAACGCGCCGCGAAGCTCTTCAAACTCGCGGCGCTCATCGAGTCGCGCGCGCCTCAGATTGCGGAACTCGAAACCCGCAACAACGGCAAGCCGCTTCGCGAGGCGGAATTTGATGTCGCCGACGCGGCAGGGTGTTTCCGTTACTATGCGGGGCTCGCGACCAAACCCCACGGGCAGACCTTTGAAGTCGGCGATCCCAACATTGTTTGCCAAACCGTGCGCGAACCCATCGGGGTCTGCGGGCAGATCATTCCTTGGAATTATCCGTTTCTCATGGCGGCATGGAAACTCGCGCCGGCCCTTGCAGCTGGGAATTGCTGCATTCTGAAGCCTTCCGAGTTGACGCCGCTGTCGGTCTCCGTGCTTTTCGAAATGATCGACGAGGTGGGCTTCCCGCCGGGAGCTGTGCAGTTGGTTTACGGAGCCGGCGATATTGTCGGTCAGCATCTCGCTGCGAGCACTCTAGTGGACAAAATCGCCTTCACCGGCGGCGGCGTGACGGGCCGCAAGATCATGACGGCCGCCGCGTCGAACTTCAAAAAGGTCACCCTCGAACTTGGCGGCAAGAGCCCGAATATCATCTTCGCCGAGACCGACCAAATCCTCGCGCTGGAATACGCGATGTTCGGGATTTTTGCCGGTCAGGGCGAGGTGTGCAGCGCCGGGTCGCGGCTTTTGCTCGAGCGCTCGCTGGCGGATTCGTTTTTGCCACGCCTTGCGGCGGCATGCGAAAAAATAGTCGTTGGCCCCGGCCTCGACGCCGGCACCGAGATGGGCCCGCTCATTTCCCGGGCCCACCAGAAAAAGGTCCTCGCTTACATTCAGGCCGGACACGATGAGGGCGCCGAGCTTTTGTGCGGCGGCGGAGGCTACACCGACCATCGCGCCGTGGGGAATTTCGTCCAACCGACCGTTTTTACAAATGCCCGCCCCGACATGCGCATCGTGCGTGAGGAGATTTTTGGACCGGTGCTTGTGGTGCAATTGTTCGACACCGAGGAAGAGGCGCTTCGGTTAGCAAACGACTCGATCTACGGCCTTGCCGGCGGAGTTTTCACGAGCGATGCGTCCCGCGCCCAGCGCGTGATTCGCGGCCTGCGCGCCGGCATTACTTGGATCAACTGCTACCACCCGACCTTCAACGAGGCTCCGTGGGGAGGCTACAAACAGAGTGGCATCGGCCGCGAACTGGGCACCTACGGCTACGACGCCTACACTGAGGTGAAACAAATCACTCACTGCATCAACCCCCAGCCGCTCGGTTGGTTCAAAAATCTCGGCTAAATGCGGATCGCAAATTTTCAAGGTCAGCCCGTCATCGAATTGCAAAACGGACCGGCCCGCGCGCTTGTTTCGCCGGCCCACGGTGTGAGGTTGCTGCGCTGGTCGATTGGGGAATGGGAGGTCATTTGTTGGCCTGAGACCGCCGATTGGAGCAAGCCGCAGAAAGTGCGCGGCGGGAATCCGGTTCTGTTCCCCTTTATCGCCCGCAGCTTTCACGACAACCGGATCGGTTTTTGGAAAGCTCCCGACGGCGCAGTGCGTCCCGCGCCGATGCACGGCTTCGCACGCGACTCGGCATTTTCCATTGTTTCGGCCGATGACGCCTCCGTGGAAATGCGCCTCCAGGCGAATGAAACCACGCGGGCAGTGTATCCATTCGATTTTCGATTCGAGGTCGCCATGCGGCTTGGCCCTGATTCGCTCGAGGTGATCTATCGGGTCACGAACACCGGCAAAGACCCGCTCCCCTGGTCGGCCGGGCATCATTTTTATTTCGGCCTCCCCGCCCGCGAGCGAGCGGAGTGGAATTTGGAACTCCCCTGCCGCAACTGGGCCACGCAGGATTTTTCCACCGGCGAAATCCAACTGCGCGAACCTTCGAACAGCCGTGATGCCCTCTCAAACACTGACTGGATCGATCGCCTGCATGTTCAACCCGACCTCAACCAAATCCGTCTTATGCACGGCGCGAGTGGACGGGAGATTTCATTCAAGGACACCTCGCCACAGCCGGGAAGTTGGTATTGCGCCACGACCTGGACCGAGAAGCCGGACTCCGATTTTTTCTGTGTCGAGCCCTGGAGCGCGCTGCCCAATGCGGCGGCGAATGGGCTTGGCCTGCAAAACACACCGCCTGCGGCGACACGCGAGATTTCCTGCCAAATCCTCGCGCGGCGCGCGTGATTTTTAGCCGTTCGCCTTCAAAACCTCGGCGAGGATATTTTCTTGGGCGGCGGCCATGCGTTTTTCTTTGTCGGGGGTGATGTCGTCGTGGCCGGAGAGGTGCAGGAGGCCGTGGATGGCGTAGAGGGCGAGTTCGGTGGTGGTGTCGTGGCCAAATTCTCTGGCGCGGTCGGCCGCGACGGGAGCGCAAACGAGGATTTCGCCGTAGGGGAAGGTGATGACATCGGTCGGGCCGGGGATGCAGAGGAAGTCGCGGTGGACTTTCGCCATGGCCCGCGCGCCCAGGATCGTGATCTCCACGGCCGGGAGGGCGGCGAGTTCGGCGTTGTGTTTTTTTGCAATGGTGAGGCAGTGAGGGAGGGCGGCGGTGACGAGTTTTTCGAGGCGGGCGGCTCGGTAAGAAGTGGCGCGGGCGCGGTGCGAAAACGACAGGATGGGTTTCACGGCAGCCATCATCAAATCCCGCCGAGACAAAATCACGCGAATTGATCTAGGATCCGGGCATGGTTGAAATTTCTATCAAATACTTGGGCGATCTCCGCTGTGAGGCGCTTCATAAACCGTCCGGCACGGTGATCACGACCGATGCGCCGGTGGATAACGAAGGCCGGGGCGAGTCGTTTTCGCCGACCGATCTGGCCGCGACCTCGCTGGGCACTTGCATGCTCACGATCATGGGCATCGCCGCACGCAAGCAGGGCGTCGATCTCGGCGAGACGACGGTGAAGGTCCTCAAGGAAATGACCTCTCAACCTCCGCGCCGGATTGCGAAGTTGACGGTGGTCTTCACGATCCCGCTGCCGGCCTCTTATGAAAAACGCGAGATGCTGGAAAACGCGGCGAGGAATTGCCCGGTCCACCTGAGCCTGCATCCGGAGGTGGTGCAGGAGATGCGGTTCGACTGGGTCGGCTAGGTCGGCTGAGCCTGTTCAAGCGGCCGATTTTTGTTCGCGTTTCTCAGGGACGGCGGCTTCGCGCTCGTCGCGTTTCGGATAGGCGACGCGGGCGTGGAGCATGTTGACGAGCGAGAAGCGGAAGCTGTCGGCGATGCGCCAGATTTCAGAAATGGTGAGCGGAGCTTCGTCGAGTTGGCCGGAGGCGAGGCGGTCGCGGATGATCGCGCGGACGAGGTCGTCGATGCGTTGGGGCGTCGGGCGGTCGAGGCTGCGGGAGGCACTTTCGATCGAATCGGCGAGTGAGACGATGGCGGCTTCGCGGGTTTGCGGGCGCGGGCCGGGGTAGCGGAAACTCTCCTCACTCACCTCGGGGATATCATCCTCGCGGAGGTTCATGATTTTTCCGCCGAGGCGGGCGTCCTCCTGTTGCTGGAGCGCGCGTTGGTAGAAATACGAAACAGTCGAAGTGCCGTGGTGTTGACGGATGATGTCGATGATTTCGTCGTTGAGTTTGTTTTTGAGCGCGAGATCCACTCCTTCCTTCACATGGGCGACGATGATGAGGGCGCTCATGGTCGGGGTGAGGTCGTCGTGCGGGTTTTCGCCGTGGTGGGTGTTTTCGGTGAAATACTGGGGCTTCACGAGCTTGCCAATGTCGTGGAAATACGAGCCCACGCGGCAGATCATGGCATTCGCGCCAATGGCTTCGGCGGCGGCCTCGGCGAGGTTCGCGACGGCTAGGCTGTGGTGGTAGGTGCCGGGGGCTTCCATGCTCAGGCGCTTGAGCACGGGGTGGTTGAGATCGGTCATCTCCAGCCAGGAAATGTCGGTCGTGATTTTGAAAACATGCTCAATGATCGGGAGGAGTCCGCTGACGACGACTGCTGTGGCGATGCCGGTGGCGAAGGCCGCGAGACTTTGCCAGCCCACCATGGCCCAGTCGGTTTGCGCGGGGAGTTCCCAAATGATCGGGCCGATCTGGCCAAAGGTGGCGGCAAGAACCCAGGTCGCGAGGCCGACATACACGCCGGCCCGCACGAGGCGGCTACGGCGGCGGACTTGGAGTGTTACAAACACGGCGATGAACCCGGTGATCAACGAGATGACTAGAAAAACCGGATCGATTCGGCCGATCAAAAGCGATCCCCAAAGACTCGAAAAAACCGCCGCGTAGAGGCCGTGGTTGCGGCCGAGAAGGACCGAAAGAACCAGCGGCGCGAAGGCGTAGGGGATGAGCAGCGGGGCGAGTTGGAGGTCGAGCGCGCCACTGGCGGCTTGCGACAAAATAATTTTAATGACAGCGAGTTGCGCCAGGAGAATGCCAAAGACCACGCCGAGGCGCGAGTTCGTGAGCATCGTTTGCGGGTGGTTGATCCACAACTGCGCGACAGCCGTAACAAAGATTAGGAGGCAGAGGAGAAATTTCTTCGCGGGTTCCTCTTGGATGCCGGTAAAAATCAATGCTGCCAACCCGGCCACGAACGCCGCAAGGATGATCGCGCGCATCGGCCAACCTGTTTCCAAGGCTTCGACAAATTCGCTCTCCTCAATCGTGCGGCGTCGCTTGCCGCAATCGCGACCCTGGCCAACCAGGCGCCAGCGCTTAAAAAATCCGAACATGTTGGTAATTATTCAAATGGCGATCAGCGGGCTATTCAAGAAGGATTTTAAATCCGGCTCTCGCGTGATCCGCGGTGTTCCTTGTAGGCCAATACGATAGATTGAACCAACGGGTGTCGGACGACGTCCTTTTCCGTGAAGAAATGCATGCCGATTCCGTTCACATCTCGCAGGGCGGAGGCGGCTTCGACCAACCCGCTGAGCTTGTTGCGCGGCAGATCGATCTGGGTGACATCGCCAGTGACGACGCATTTGGATCCGATGCCGAGGCGGGTGAGGAACATGAGCATTTGCTCGGCGGTGGTGTTCTGGGCTTCGTCCAAAATCACAAACGAATTGCCGAGCGTGCGTCCGCGCATGTAGGCGAGGGGAGCGATCTCGATGACATTGCGGTCCATGAGTTTTTGAAGTTCCTCGACTTCGAGCAAATCATGCAGGGCGTCGTAAAGCGGGCGCAGGTAGGGCAGGATTTTTTCCTCCAGCGCGCCGGGGAGGAAACCCAAAGCCTCGCCGGCCTCGACGGCTGGACGGGTGAGAACGATGCGTTTGATTTTTTCCTGCTTCAGCGCGGCGACGGCGCAAGCGACTGCAAGGTAGGTTTTTCCGGTTCCAGCCGGGCCGACGCCGAAGGTGATGTCGTGGCTTTGGATCGCTTGAAGGTAGGATTTTTGGCCGGCGGTGCGCGGGACGACGGGCGGCTTGCGCGGGGAGCAATGAATTTTCGTTTCGATCAAGCTCGAGAGCGGTTCGGCGTAAGCATTGGGGGAAACGGAGTCCAGCGCTTGTAAAAATTCCTGTCGCTGAATCGTCACGCCCTGCCTCGCGGCGTTCTGGAGTTGTTCGAAAACATTCCGCGCGCGCTCGACTGCGGGTTTTTCTCCCTCGAGTCGGATCCAGCCATCGCGGGCGGTGGTGCGAACGCCGAGCCGGGCCTCGAGGTCTTTGAGGAGTTTGGGATCGCCGCTGTAGAGCGATTGGGCGATCCGGGCGTTTTCGAATTCGAGGGTGAGTTTTTCCATCAAAATCTCGGCAAACTACTTATAAGCATAAACCAAGGCCCAGCCAGTGCGCTCCACGGGGGATTTGTGCACGGTGACGATGGCGTAGTAGGTGCCGGTTTTTTTGGGGACGACCTTTGTGGTGACGAGGAATCCCGGGCGGGAGGTGTCCTCGCTGACGAGTTGTCCGTTGGAGTCGTAAATCGCGAGCGAGAGCAAGGCTTTTTTTACATCCGTGCCGAGGCAGAACATGTAATTATTGCCCTTGAAAAGATGGGCTTGGATCGCCTGCTTGTCCTTAACGCCGAGGTCGCCGCCCCAAGCATCCTCACGGACATTGAAGCCTTGTTTCACGAACGGTGTCGCGGCCTCGTAGGCAAAAGATAGAGCGTCGTCTACATACGCAAACACAGGAGCCAGAGCGAGCAGGGGGACTAGAATAAACAGGGTTTTTCTCACAAAATCAGGCTCCCCTACCGGTGATCGACCCAACGGTGTCGCGTGTCATTTCATTGATCTTCTTTACATTATCGAGCGAAATACTGTCACCGTCCTTCTCTCCGATGAGCGGGCGGATGTCGTTGAGCATTTTGCGAATGCGAACGACAAATCGGTCGTTCGACAGGCGCTTGCTGGAAAGCGTGCCGAGTTGTTTGGAAAAATAATTAAGGAGAGCGGGCTGGTGAAGGAGTTCCGCGCTGTCGGTCGAGTAGGTCTTGCTTACGATCGAGGTCAAAACCTCCGTCCCACGAATCCATCCGCCCATGCTTACGAGTTGGGCGAGTTCATTGTCGCCAAG
>JBIPMC010000458.1:0-2949 GCA_044369345.1 Terrimicrobiaceae bacterium | reverse complement strand
GCCTTATCCCGTGCAATTCAAGCGGTTTATAAGTTAGAAGAAGATGAGCTTTCTTGTGAACGAGTCGGAGAAGAAAACTATTTATTATTTTGGGAAGCGGCGGAAGGGGGTGCTGGAGTTTTATCTCAGATTTTAGATAATCCTTTATCTTTCCAAACTTTGGCTGAAGCTGCATTAGAGATTTGTCATTTTAAAGAACCAAAGCCCAGTTGTACAAATGCTTGTTATGAGTGTTTATTATCCTATCGCAATCAGTTTGATCACCCCTTACTCAATCGTCATTTAATTCGAGATACCTTAGAAAAATTAACCCATAGCACCTTAAACCGTTCTTCTGGTATACTCTCCCGTAACGAAGAATATCAACAGTTACTCGCTCAAACTGACCCCAATTCTGAGTTAGAGCGTGTTGTCTTAAAAGCTATCTATGACCGAGGAATGAAGTTACCCGATGCGGCTCAATTCTTTTTTCCTGAAGCGAATTTAAAACCGGATTTTGTTTATCATCAAGCTAAAATTGTTCTATTCTGTGATGGTTCTGTTCATGACCATCCTGAACGTCGAAAACAAGATAAAGTTGATCGAGAAAATTTTCAGTTTGATTCGGGTTATACCGTCATTGTTATTCGTTATGATGATGATTTAGAAGCAAAGTTAAAGGAATTATTGGCTCAGATTTGAAGATAAATTAAATCAGTAAACTCATGACAAATCCCAAACTGCCTAAACCGCCCCTTCCCTCCGGTCAACCCAATCCTTCCTTGAATGAATTAGTAGCGATTAAGAGCGAGTTGAAAAAACTGAATCAGAAAGTGTTAGAGATTGAAGGAGCATTTTCTAAACCCAACCGAAAAGTCAAATTTAATTTACCTGACTTCTTAAAAACCTACTCTTAATTTGTTAGCTTTTCTATTTCACACGGTTTTACAGTTGATAGATTCTAGTTATCAAGAGATTCGGCGTAAGCGTGGTAATCGTAGAGGATTCTTTCAAGATATTCTCTCTCTTACCAAGTACTTTCTCTTTAAAAGTTGGCAACATTTAATCGAATGCTTGGGGATACTCCTGTGTTTGCAGATTCGTGTTAATTTTACTTCCAGTATTGTGTATCTTTTGTTACCGTTTTGAATTTGGAATTGCTTGAAAATCCTTGAAGTTATTGACGGCAAATATATTTTAGGGTTATACTTTCAAAGTGATTGTTGATTGAATAAAAGTCCGACTGTATTACAATTCAATCGATATTCTTGTTGAGTCAACGGAAGGGAAAAAAATTAAGGATTAATCATGAGAGAAAAATTTGAACGCTCAAAGCCGCAAGTTAGCGTTGGCACTATCGGTCATATAAATCACGGTAAAACTACACTCACCACTGCCATTACTACTGTTCTTGCCAAGACTTATGGTGGTAATGCACTATCTTTCGAGCAAATCGATAATGCCCCAGAAGAAAGAGAGTGCGGTATCAGTATCAATACTTCTCATGTAGAGTACAATACTCCATCACGTCATTATAGTCACGTTGACTGCCCAAGTCACTCTGATTATATAAAAAATATGATCACGGGTGCTGCTCAGATGGATGGTGCAATTCTGGTTGTTACAGCAACCGATGGACCAATGCCAGAAACCCGTGAGCAAATCTTGCTGGCGCGTCAAATTGGTATTCCCTATATCATTGTCTTCCTCAATAAATGTGATCTGGTTGATGATGAAGATCTACTGGAACTAGTTGAAATGCAAGTGCGTGAGCTGTTATCTCAGTACGATTACCCAGGTGATGATCTCCCAGTTGTCCGTGGTTCTGCACTGAAAGCTCTGGAAGGCGTAGCAGAATGGGAGGCGAAAGTTATCGAGCTGGCTGGCTTCCTCGATAGTTACATTCCAGAGCCTGAACGTGATATTGACAAGCCATTTCTTTTGCCCATTGAAGATGTGTTATCCTTTTCTGGTCGTGGAACGGTGGTTTATGGTCGAGTCGAACGCGGCATCATTAAAGTAGGCGATGAAGTTGAAATCGTTGGGATTAAGGACACTGTTAAATCAACCTGTACTGGTGTTGAAATGTTCAGAAAACTCCTCGCTGAAGGTCGTGTTGGTGAAAACGTAGGAGTTCTGCTGCGTGGTATCAAGCGTGAAGATATTGAGCGTGGTCAGATTTTAGCCAAGCCAGGTAGCATCAAGTCTCACACTACATTTGAATCGGTAGTCTATGTGCTGAGCAAAGAAGAAGGAGGTCGTCATACACCCTTCTTTAAAGGCTATCGTCCAGGGTTCTACTTCCGTACTACGGATATTACTGGCACTATAGAATTACCTGAAGGCGTTGAGATGGTAATGCCTGGAGAAAATATCACAATGAGTGTCACCCTGATTAATCGTGTCGCTATGGAGGAGGGATTGCATTTTACTATTCGTGAAGGTGGTCGTACTGTAGGTGCGGGAGTTGTTTCTCGAATTATTTGTTAGTGCGATCGCTATTATTGTGAGACGTGATTTTTAGGCGATCGCTTCAATGATATATTTTTTATAGGTTTGCTGATTGCTGGGGTGCGACCTCAATATAATACAGTTATTAGGTGTAGCGACCTGCAATTATAAATGCCCAAACCTGCAATCAAGACATTTTCAAACCGGAATTAACTGCAACTATAATTTCATTTGAGCCAGGATTAACTGCAACTGGGCGTAGAAATAGCGAAGCTGACACGAACCGCAAAGTAGCCAGTCAAAAACCTTCTGTAGAAGGCTTTTGAGGTTTATCTTGCACAGTTAACCAATCTTGGCTCAATGCCTATTAACCCACATTCCGCATCTGCGGAATGTGGGTTCAAAAATCCTTTCTGTCACAGTTTGTTTCTTTACCGTTTGATGATTCCTGTGCCGAGATTTACTGTCATAGATTTGTTATATATCCGATAATTTACGGGGACAGACTTACCATTACTC
>JBIPMC010000421.1:0-2953 GCA_044369345.1 Terrimicrobiaceae bacterium | reverse complement strand
AGCCTAGTCCCACATTTGGTCCCAAGAGAAATAACTCACCATAGTAGAGATCACTATCATCCAGAGGCAGAATCTCATAGTCAAAGTTGGGTGCTAAAGTGCCGAGGGGTGCTAATCGTTGCATCTCAGCAAAATCACTGTTTGATATGGTATAGGCAGAACAAATACAGGTACACTCCGTTGGTCCGTAAACATTCTCCAAATCTGCCCGATGGACAAAGAGGTCATATAATTGTTTGAGTTTGAGTTTAGGAAAACCCTCACCTCCAAAAATGATCTTACGAACGGCGGGGAAATCTTCTGAACTTAAAGATCGAGTTGTCAGTAGATAAACCAGCAGGGAGGGAACAGAAAACCAGATAGTACATTTCTGTTGATTGATAATCTTAACCACCTGTCTAGGTTCTCTCGCCTGTTGAGGTGTAACTGGAACTAACGTAGCACCCGAAAACAAAGCACTGTAAAAATCAAAAACCGAGTTATCAAAATAAATTGGATTGACATTTGATAACACATCATCAGGGCCAATCTTAAACCTTTCTTGGGACCAGGCAATAAAGTTCAACACATTTCCATGAGAAATTACTACTCCCTTTGGAAATCCCGTTGAACCTGACGTAAACATCAAGTAAGCAGGATCAGCGCCCGTCACCTCTGCCACACTGTTAGGAACAGCATCAGAAAATTGAGTGAGCCTTACTGCGAAATCAGCACCATAGCAGGACACTACCACTTGATCCCATTCTTTCTCTAATTGTTCCCCAAAGGAGAGATTAGGAAAAGAATTAAAGATTAATCTGGGCTGACAAATACCAAGAATCCGATGAATCCGCTCAGATGGACTATCGGGATCTAAATTCGTGTAAATAATTCCCAACTTTAGACAAGCCACCATAGCAGCTAAGGCTACCGAACTCTTATCATTAAAAAGTCCGACCACATCTCTCCGTTTAAGCCCCTGATGGTGCAAAAACTGAGCAATTCGATTAGCTAGAACGTTAAACTCCCAATATGTGACAATCTGACCGTCAGGGTAGCGTAAGGCCGGTCGTTCACTATATGAAACAGCAATGTGTTGGAAGTAAAGTCCTAAGTTATAATTGTACTTCTTAAGTGTATCTGACATCAGATCACCAGCCCTCCGTCAATGTCCAGAATAGCTCCATTACAGTAATCGTTCTCAATTACAAACTTAACTGCTTGATAAATATGCTCCGGTTCTCCCAGTCGCCTCAAGGGAATCTGTTGCTTGAGCTTGTTAACCAGTCCTTCATTCAAAGCTTGGTGAGTCGAGGGAGTATCCAAAAATCCAGGAGCAATAGCAGCAAACCTCAACCCAAAGCCACCTAGTTCCTTAGCCCAGGTTTTCGTTAAGGCATTCACACCCGCCTTAGCAGCAGAATAGGCTGATTGTCCAGCGTTTCCTCGGGCTGCAATAGAACTAATATTGATCACTACCCCCTTAGTTCGACTGGCAAGCATACGATCTACCACTTGCGCCGTAACATAAAACACTCCATGAAGATTTACATTCAGGGTTTTATGCCAAAGTTCTAAAGAATGAATCCGATTCAGTTTGTCGAGAACATTAACTAGGGGTGCGCTGTAAATCAAACCAGCGTTGTTTACTAACACATCTGGGTTTATACCGTTCTCATAAACCCGTTCAATAGTTGTTTGTACTGATACGGGATCTGACACATCACAGATATAAGCAGTAACATTGGGAAAAGTTGAGTTTAATTGATCACAAGCAACCGGATTGATTTCTAAAACGACCACTTGAGCGACCTGACTACTGATCTTTTCCACTAAGTAATGACCGATACCACTCCCGCCTCCTGTAATTAGGACTTGGCGCGATTGTAAATTCATTTTCCTTTACCTTTTTCGTCCAAAATTTGCCGAATATCTCCAATACTGCGAATATCAGCGATTTCATCTCCAGAAAACTGAGTCTCAAAAGCCTCTTCAAGTCGGATAATCATTACCATATGAGTCATGGAATCCCACGTTTGAATATCTTGTAATTGTAATGAATCACAAATATTTTCGGGCGAAAGTGAAAACACTTCTGCAAGAACATTCTCTAATTTCATCGCTTTATAACTCAACAATTAAAATTAACTATAGTTAACAAAAACTAATTATACAAGTTGATAACACTCCAGAGTTTGTCTGATCATATCTGGATGATTCAACATCATCAAATCCAAAATAGACAATACTGGACTTTGATTTACTCCTGATACAAGGTTCATTCCCTGTAAATCTGGCTCTAAAAAGTAGAGGTCAATTCCCGCAGCACGAAACAATTCACGCTCATAGAGTTCTTTTCCTCCGGGAGGATTCAAATAGATAGTTGCTCCTTCCCGTTGACAAATATCTAGTATTCGATATTGTCCTTTTAAGTCATTTTTGGGATATACTACAGAAGTCGGCACGATAAACGTTGTAATTTTTAGATAGCTCAAGATTTCCTTTAAAGAGTGATGAAGGAAGGCTGACAAATCAACGGAAGGAAAGTTGAGAATATTGTCAAAAATTGGATACACAATCTCAAAAAAAGGTGCTTTTGAATAATTTGTTTTTACCGTTAGACATAGCTTTTCTCGCCATAAGGAATCACGATGCAGACTAATTTCATTAATTAAACGATTTTGACTAGCTTTCTCCAGTGGTATAGTTAGCCAGTGGGGTTGCTGATTGATTGCAATCCGATTGCGGTTGATCCAACCTCGATTAATATAGTTGACATCATCTAGCAAAACAAATTTATCCACAGCGTTAATTAATTGAAAATAGCCAATATAAGGTAAGAAATAGGGTTGCATCACTGTTATGTGCATAATTTTATCTTTAGATGATCTAAGTTTCGCAGCAATTGATTCTTGACAATTTTTTAGGTCTATAGCAGTCCTAAATCATGCATGAGAAAAACAGGGCTTCGACT
>JBIPMC010000039.1:0-9908 GCA_044369345.1 Terrimicrobiaceae bacterium | reverse complement strand
GCGAGCGCGAGCAGCCATTTGCCGCCGTTGCTCCCGCTGCGCTGGTGCCTCGAACCGAGCAGGTAGTTGATCGCCGTGAGCGGGAGGAAAAGCGCCAGCACGGTGGAGTTGCTCCACGCATAAAAAACCAGCGAAGCCGCCAGCAGCCAAGCTTGGCGGGCCACGAGACTTCCCGTCCGCTCCAGCAGAAAAAATCCCGCGAGCATGATCGGCAGGAATCCAAAAAGGAATGTCGAGGAGTTGAAAAACATTAGAATTTGCCCGCAAGCGCCTTCACGACCGGGAGGACCTTACCCATGAATTTATACCAGCCCGCGACTTGGTTGCTGCGGGATTTTTGGAACGAACTTTCCGGCGCGCCCTCCACAATGCTGTCTTGAAGATGGCGGAGACGCTCCGGGCCGTTTTCGAGGTGCGGGTTGATCCGGTCGCGCAGGTAGCCCGTGGCGAGCTTGCGCAGACTCGTTTCCGCCGTGAAATGCTCTTTGCGCACCCCGGGTTTATACACCGGATTCACCGCGCCAAGCGAGCGCAGCCAGCGCAGCCCCTCGCTCGCCGAGCCTTTGCTGATGCGGAGCCGCTCGATGATGTCATCCAATGACAACGGCTCCTCCGTGCTGAAAAGCAGACCGTAAATTTCTCCGATGGAACGCGGCAGCGACAACGCCGCGAACGCATGGACAAAAAATGAAATCGCCTGGAGCTGGAAGGCGTTCAGTGCCGGCCGCGAAGCCTCTGTGCGAGCGCCTCCAGAGCCATTTGATGACAAGCTGCCGCCTGTGGCGCGGGTGTTCTTCCGGGCCGCTCTGCTCGGTTTGATTGTGTTTTCCACAAGCCTCAAGGGGGAGGGAAATTACCTTGAATGATGCGCAGGGAGTCAGAATGTTCAAGAAATTTTGAACAAAAATCTGCTCAGCCCTAAACTTTCCCCGCTGTGGAACAATCAGTCGTTGTAAGCGTTCTCGCCGTGTTCGGAGATGTCGAGGCCGGCGTCCTCATCCTCGCGCGAGACCCGCAATGGCGTGATCAAGCCGACGACCCAGAGAATGATCAAGGTGGCTACCCCGGAATAAAGAATCGTGAAACCGACCCCTGCCAGTTGGTTTAGAAATTGGCCCGAGCTTCCAGCGAGCGAGACGGCTCGGTCAATTTCGAACAAGCATTTTTTAAATCCGAGCCTACGAAAAAATCTCACACGAAGCCGCGAAGCACACGGAGATGGAAAATCTGCCCGCGGACAAAAAGATCCGATGTGATTAGCAATAATTCATTCATCCTCTGCGCGCTCTGTTTCCTCTGTGGTTACTTCTCTGTGGTTAATTCTGCTGGATTCGGGCTCAATCTCTCTGCCCTACTCCGCCGCTTGGAACCCGGCGACTTTGAAATGCTCGTCGTCGCCGAGGTATTCCCGGCAACCTTCCGCGAGCATCACCTCAAAGGACACACAATCGGTGAGGCTGAGCCGGCGTTCCCTGGCTTGCCGCGCTCGCGCTGCGCCGAGCTCGTGGAGTCGCTCATCGCCCCACACAATCCGGCACCGCACCACCAATTCGCGCAAAAATCCTCCGCCGCATCCCAGCCCAGCCGCGCCTGGATCAACGCCCAGCTTTCATGGAGCACATAACTGGATGTCACCAAAGCGAACCCGCCGGCTTCGGATTTTAGGAATAAACGCTTCGCTTCCGCATGAAACCGGTCGTCCCGATCCAAAAACGCATAGGAGCCGCTGGTATCGACAAAGACGCTTTTCACCGGATCGACTCTGCCCACCCGCGATCATGCTCCTTCAAGTCCCCGAAAGACCGCGAAGAGTATTTCCCGGCAAGCGCTTCCAGTGAACCTGCCTCTCCCTTTTTTTGGGACTTCAGAAAAAGGCTGACACTTCCGCGGATCACATCCGACAAACTCCGCCGCCGATCTCCCTGAAGCAGCCGCTCCGAGTTCCAAGCTCGGAGCGGCTTGTTTTTTTGTTCGAGCCCCGAGTTCGAAACCGGCCTGCCGAGTTCCCCAAGTCCGTGGCCGGACTTCAAAACATGGCCGTCTTGCTTTCAAAGTTCAGCCGCCGAGTTCAAAAGTCGGGCGGCGGAGTCTGAAAGTCCGAACGCTGAGTTCTGAAGTCGGACGACGGAGTTTAAAACTCATTTTCCCAACGCCTTGGGAGAGCTTCCAAACCCCATCCCCCCTCCTTAAATCTTCCCCCTCGCCCCCCGGGTCTGAGCCTCCTTTCGGGCAACCCCGCCTAGGACGGCGTGAGCCTATAGCGCCCGCGAGGGTTTGTCAAAAATGGGCCAAAACCAATGCAAGTCCGGTTATGCCGCTGCTTTCTTGATGGCGGTTTGAATCCTCGCGAAATCGCCTGGGCCTTTCACCATTTCAAAGAAGCACTGCCCGGCACTGCGTTCCTCCCACAGCTTGCCGAGGCGTTCCTTCTCTTTGGTGTCGTCGTTGCTGGCGCGGTCGTGGCCCTTGTATTCGACGGCGAGGAACTTCCCGTTCTTCAGTTTGACGAGGAAATCGGGGTAAAACTTGTCTGTGCTGGTCTGAATCCAGAAGGAGAGTTTGGGCTCGCGCTCCAGATTCCGCACCCAGGTTTCGACTCGTTCATCGTGCGCGATGAGGCGCGCGCATTCGATTTCCTCGCCATTCATGCCCCCGATCTCCCGGTAATAATGGCGTGGCAGTTCGAGCCCGTGATACCTCTCCCCGACGGGATACTTGCTCGGGTCGAAGGTGAACGCACTCGCCAGCGACACATGCACCGCGCCAGCGCCCTCTCCAAAGAGCAGCGTTTCATAGACCGCCTTGCGGCTCTGTTTTTCGAGTTCACCTACCCGCACCGCCACGGCTTTGAAAAGCCGGTGCCGGTGTGCCGTGAGCTGTTCCAGCGTGACGCCGCGTTTTTCCTGCTCCGCGAGCACCCGTTGGAGCCAAATGTCGATCTCCGCATCCGTCAGACCCGGGTGTGGGAATGAACGCGCGATGGCGACGATGAGTTTGGACGCAGGCCATGCCGCGCTGGTTTCCAGCAGGCGTTGCTGGCGGTCGGTCTCGGCTAGGAAACGCTGCTGGATCCTGTCCTTTTCGGTGGCGGAGCTTTTTTCGATGTCGATGACGATGCCGCGCTGCTCGGTGGGAATCACAAAACCCGGCAACTCCGCGTCGCAGTGCGCGAGGCTCCAGTCGTTGCGTTCGAGAATGTCGTCTTCCTCAAATTGATGGAAAAAATCGCCCTGCTTGATCGCCAGCACGGGCACCGAGAAAGCGACTCCGTTTTCCGCCGGGCAGGTCTTGGCGCGTGTTGCCGTTGAAGCGCGGCCGGCGCTTTTGTTCACGGCGGCGCGCACGACTTCTTTCGCTGTGCCAGCCCAAATCAGAACCGCCTCCTCTTGTTCGGGGCTAAGTGGTTTTTCGACGGTTAGCTCTCCGGTCGAGGGATTCCATGTGACTGCATCCAAGACTTCGAGCGGCAGCGAGGCTTTCGGCTTTTCGGACAAAATGGTCGTCACCGGTTCCTCGGGAATCTTTGCAGGTTCGGAAACGATGCCTGGCAGGAAGGGTCGGTCCACGACCAGATCGGCGGCGTCCTGACTCTCGAATCCCGAGGCTATGAGCCCGTCTTTCAGTGCTTGGGCCGCATCCTGGAATCGTGTGGAGGCCACGAACGCATAGGCATTGTTCAAGTCCGGGCGTTGTTTGGACTTCGCCTTGGGCATCCGGAGCACGCGGCCGAGAATTTGCTCCACGGCGCTGCCCTTGCTCATTTCGGCGACGGAAAAAAGCACATAAGCCCACGGGCAATCCCATCCCTCCCTGAGCGCCTGGACCGTGATGATGAAGCGCACCTTGCAGCCCTTGCTCATCACATCGACCTCGTCGAGTTCGCGGCGCTTGCTCGTCTGCACGCAAATTTCCTCCGCTGGGATGCCGAATTTCTCTTTCAGCACGGACTCCACCTCATCCACCGTGATGCTCGCCTTGTCCTTATACTCCGGCTGCGCTTGCAGTAGCATGATCGGGCGAATGTGCTCACCTGTGAGCGTTTCCTCTTGCCGGGCCTCGCCATCCAGATGATTGAGGAGGCTGATGGCATCGCCGAGGAGGGCATCCCACGGTTCCCGGTAGCGCAGGTAGATCGGCAGCTTGATCATCTCCTCCGCTTTCAGCGCGTAGGCGGATACGGAGTGGAGCACATTGCTCGGAGGATTCTCGTAGGTCTCGCCCTCCTCCGTCACCGTCTGCGGTTTCAGATTCGGCGTGGCGGTGAGCTCCAGCACGGCGCTGGGATTCAATCGGCGAAGCGTCTCGAAAGACAGCGGCTGGCGGGCATTGTGGGCCTCGTCGATGATCACAAAGGGGCGGCGGATGCGGAAGACATTCACCAGCGATTGGTTGAAATGCCCCTCCGGCTCGCGCTCCAACACCTCCAGCAAATCCTGCGGCAGGTTCTCGAAGTGACTCATCAGCTCGCCGTTGTTTTTGTAAACATTCAGCGTGGTCATGTCCTTGCGGCGGAAGGCCTGCATCGTGGCCACCACGATCACCGTGTGGCTGTCCAGCAGCGCCCGCTTCATGCGCGTGGCTTCCTGGATGTCCAGCACGGCCACATTTCCCAAGCTCGTATCGAGCGCCTGCCGGTAGGGATCCGCGCAGTCTTTGAGGCGCGCCAGCGTCTGCGAGCGGATCGTATCGCTCGGCACCAGCCACAGAATCAAGGCCCGGTCCCTCTGCAAAAGCTCACGCACGCCCAGGCTCACCGCCTCGCACGCGACCAATGTTTTGCCGCCGCCCGTGGGAATCCGCAGGCAGACATACGGGATGCCCGGCACCTGCTTCACTGGCGCATAGGGCAGTCCCTGGCCTTCGTGAATCTCCGCCGTCACCGAGGTGAAGGCCGTGGCGGCCGGAAAAGTATCCCCCGCCTGCTGAAGCACGCGGCATTTCTGGTAATAGCGCTGCAACCACTCCAGCGAATGCTTCTGGTATTGCTTCGTTTCCATCGGGCGGGTCAGGGCTTCCTGGCTCCGTAGGGGGCGGGTTCCTCGCGCAACACCGCCTCATCGAGGAGCGAGGGCATCAATTTCACCACTTGGCCATCTCGCATCACATGCAGCGGGGTGCGTGTGCGGGCGGCGAGTTCACGGGCGCGCCGCGCCGCTCGCTTCAGCGCCTCATCAGCTTGGATGATCCATTGTGGTTTCGTTTTCATAAATCGGGTGAGCTGGTGGCCAGTAGAACCGGCTCGTCGCCGGCATTGTCAAAGTGCTTCCATTCGTCGGCGAGAGCTTTGTAGAGGCGCGTGAAATTCTCCCGCCCGGCGGCGAAACGCCGCCGAATCACCGGCTCCGGAATGTCGTGCCCGCCCTGCGCCACGCGGTCCGCCACTCTCTGCACCGCCAATTCCTCGCTGGGCAGTTCCAGAAAAAAGATCACCACCCGGTAGCCCGCTGCGCGCCAGGCCGGGATCATCCGGGCGTATCCGTGGCCGCTCAAGGTCGTCTCGATGGCAAAGCTCTCCCCGCGCCGCACACAATCCGCAATCATCTCCAGCATGATCCGCCCGGCACGAACGGCTGCAGCCTCCGGGCGGAAGGGCGACAGCCCCTGGGCGATCAAATCCGCGTTGATAAAGTTCGGGCAACCCGCCTCCTGCGGCAGGAACTCCCGGGCAAAGGTCGTCTTTCCCGCACCATTCGGGCCGGCGATGATGATGATGTTTTTCTCCGTCATCGGGTGCGGATCGCGTAGGGCGTTTGCTTGAAGGTGAGGCCTTCGCGGGCCAGCCTCGCCTTGCTGAAGCGGCAACCGGCGGCATACACCACCTTCGGCCCGTCGTGCGCGGGCAGGTGGGCGAGCGTCTCGCCCGTGAGCACATTCCCGCCATCCACGCTCTTGTCCTTCAGGATGCCGTTGTAGAGGAGATAGACGGCCCGCCCGTGGTGAACGCCCAGCAAGGGCGATTTCGCCGAGACGCGCTCCTTCGGCAGGGGTTCCCCGGTCTCGGAAAAATACACATGCCGGGCGAGGTCGGCGAAGCGCACCGTGGGTTCGTTGATCCGCCCGTGCTCGTCGAAAAGCTCGTCGCCCAGCCGCACATAGCGGAAGCCGCCGCCGAGGCCGGGCACTTTCTCGCCCTTCGCGTTTGTGTAGCCCTCGGCCACACGCTTCACGCGCTCGCGGGTGATCTCCGGTGCGATCTTGCCATCCATCTCCACGAGGAGGAAACGGCGCGGTTTCACATCCTTTGCCGCCGCGTTCATTTTCAGAACGGCATGGCCCGTCGTGCCGCTCCCCGCGAAGCTGTCCAACACGAGGTCTCCGGGATTCGTGGCGATTTGCAGGATGCGTTCGATTAACTCCGGCGGCTTCGGCGTCGTATTAAAGCCAGCATCACCAGCAAATAAACTGAATAGAGTCTTAGAAGCTGAATCAGTCGTTCCCACTTCTTTCGCTTCCCAAAGAGTATGAGGTGTCAATCCTTTAGAAGTTTCAGACAGAAATTTTTTCAGACGAGGCGCGTTTGTTCCTTTTGGGCCAAAATAAATCCGGCCATCTGCTACAAGCTCGTTAAACCTCTGCTCAGTCACAACCCAGCACCTGCCTGGGGGAGGATCTAGTTCACGGCCTCCGGGCGTCTTTAGGCGATAAAACTGGGATGCTGTTCCATGACCGGCTTGCGCATTCAATGAAACAGACTGCCAAGCCCCTCTTGGATCCGCATCTGGATTTGAATACCGTTCCTTGACTTCATCAGTCAGCGCAAGCGTTCCTCGCACCTTTTCGAATTCACTCAGAATTAGCGAATAACAAACAACATAATCGTGGTTAAAGGAAAATACTCGACGGTTTTCCCTAGTAGTCCGTTTTTGCCAGACCACGGTTGTTACAAAGTTATTTACTCCGAATATCTCATCCATCACATACCGCAGTGCGTGGATTTCATTGTCATCCAAGCACACCCAAATACTCCCATCCTCGCTCAAAAACTCCCTTAGCAGCGCCAGCCGGGGATACATCATGCAGAGCCAGCGGTCGTGGCGGTCGAGGGTTTCGCCTTCCTTGCCGACGGTCTCGCCGAGCCACTTTCGGATGGCGGGGCTGTTGACATTGTCGTTGTAGGCCCAGCCCTCGTTGCCGGTGTTGTAGGGCGGGTCGATGCAGATGCACTTCACCTTGCCCTTGTAGTAGGGCAGCAGCGCCTTGAGGGCCACGAGGTTGTCCCCCTCCACGATGAGGTTGCCGCTGCCGGGATCGCCGCAGCCCAGCTCTGGCACATCCTTCATAAGGCGGAACGGCACTTCCAGGTGGTGGTTGATCACGGCGTCCTTGCCGATCCATTTCAGCGTGGGCATGGCTTCTATTTCAGCTTTTCAGAATGCTGCGAGCAATTTGAAACCCAAAGAATCTCACTCTTCCTCTGCGCACGGCAAAAACTCGCGGGGATTCGGGGCATTTGAGGGTGAATCTCTCTTATGATTGTAACGACCATGTCCCATTCATTTCTCCGCATCCTGCCTCGCCAGGGGAGCAACAGTGCTTTCAAAGAGAAATCTCATGATCAGTCGAAGATCAGATCGGTGTTCATGCGGCTTGGCGGATGCCAAGTGATGCCGTGCTCGTTTTTGAGGATGTGCTGCATCCGGGCCCAGATATCGTGGCAGCGCCCAAGTCCTCGGACTGGGGATTCCTTTTTAGCCCGGCGCTCGACCTCGCGAATGATGGGGCGTATGCGCGGGTTGTCCTCGATGGGGTCGTAGAGTTCGGCATACGGATCGCGGCGGCGCTGAGTGGTCTGAGCCTTAGCAATTCGCCAAAGCAACTCAGATTCATCGGTGGGATAACCGTAGGCGTCGATTTCCATGGCTTAAAACGGGAACTCGGTTTGGTGACAGAACACGCGTGGCGCTCGGCTGTGCGGGAGGATTTGGCGGAGGGTGTTGGCGAGGTTTTGGATGAATTTGGTGATCATTTCGCCCGGCATCCTAAAACGGCTGGTAGGACAAATACGGGGGGACCAGTTTTTTTCTGAGAGAACTAGAAAGGCTCTCACGGAGGCACCAAGGCGCGGAATGCAAGGAGTCTGTAGGCCCCCTGGAATGGAGTCTCATGCCAACCAACCTACAAAATCGATTTTATCAACCTCCGCAGACTGATCCGCCCGCCGAGTGGGACAGGATCAAGCTCTCATGCCGGCTGAGCCTTTTGACCTTTTACTATCAGGCCGACCTATGGAGTCGTGGCAGACAATTCAGCTTCTATTCCGGGATTTCCAAGGCCGCGAGGACCGGGACGATTTTTTCGCGTGCGTCGATCAGCTTCTGGGATGTGGAGGCGTCGATTTCGTAAAAGCGACGGGCATATTGGACCGCCTCCACACCATCGTCCTTTTTCTCAATTCTCCAGAGATTCCACTCGGCAAAAAACGGCTTGGAACCCTCTTCCGAAAACACGAGGAAGTCGGCGATGTAAGATCCGGCCTCTTCATTTTCCATCAGCTGGCCCGCGGCATTCGGGCCGCTGGCTTTGGCGTTTTCAATAAGTTTCTGCGCGTATAATTTAGGGTTATCGGTGCCGTCGAAATGACGGACCGAGATCAGCGTGGTCCACTCGTCGAACGTCTCATCCTCAGTGAGATACTCGCGGATCCCGGCTTCATCGCCTCTTAGGAAATAGTCATTCCCATTGAAATGGAAGGCAGCCTCTTCCGCTGAGCACGACTGAGTGGCGAGGATTGCGATAAGTCCGGCCAGAAGCCAGAAGGAGAAGAGTCGAATAAGCATTTTGAAAGGCATCTTAATTGGTGGTAATTAGTGATTCTTGGCAGACTTTCCCCTTCTGGGTCACGGATTGACCTTCCAGGGAATCGCCGCGCTTTGTGAAAACCGATAGGCCGGAGGGTGTCAGAATGGCTAGACCATCGCTTAAAGCCAGTCCCTGACATTTCGATGATTTGTTGCCCATCTTCCACAGGGCGGTTTTGGCAATCTCTCCTCCGGAAATCTTCACGCTTCCCTCGACCTGGCCGTCATCGACCTCGCGAAGGGATGTGTATTTTCCATTGATCTGCTCGGCTGGAAGATTCGCTTGGGTCATATCGGCATTGCCGATGAGGATGGCCTCCGGGTTGGTAACGAGTGAACCCGCTCCAGACCAGAAACCGATCAGCGACTGCCCCTCGGCCTGACCGATGATTCGGTAAATAGCGATTCCATCATCCAGAGCCACGCCGAGTGTTTGGCCGACCAGGATTCCTCTCCCGTGCGAAACGCTGCTGCCGATCTTCCATTCCAAGCCGACCAAGCCATTCGCGACCCGGATTTTCACAGTTCCTTTGTAGGCGCTTCCATCCGGATTTTTCCCGCTCACGCTATGGACTCCGACTAGGCGGTTCGGGTCAAAGCTTTCCGACTCATCCGGCGGTTGCTCGCCGCTGCAGGCCTGAGCGTAGATAGGGGCCTCCTGGTTTTCCGTAGGGCGCGTGTCAGCGGAAGCCAGCGTTTCTACTGCGGGAGGAGCGGGATTTTTCGGCAAAGATTCCGACGAAGAGACAGAGGGCTCCTCCGAACTAATTCCAATGATTTTTGCGGTGTTCCCCTTGACCTGCAAGTCGGCCCAGACATTGGCTTCATTTTGCTGCTCGGAGTCACTCGTCACGCGCTCCGCCGCCCAAAAACGAAGAAGAAGCGTGCCGTCTGGCTGCCAGCGAATGGCATCGAGTCCATCTGCCACTGGATCGGTGATCGCGTTGAGTGGGGCTGCCTGCTCATCATCCAATTGGGGAACCGCAATTTCCTGGAGTGAGTTGCCGGTGACTTTGTAGAGGGAAATCGTGCGACTTTTCGAGGCTCCACCGCTGACCGCCACGTAGTCGCGATCTTTTGACCAGTAGAAATCCGGGACGATCGATGACT
>JBIPMC010000297.1:0-2967 GCA_044369345.1 Terrimicrobiaceae bacterium | reverse complement strand
CCATCTTTCGGCCACTTCATCACATGCAGGTAGAGGGTTTTCCCATCCTTCGAGAGGGACGCATCACCCCAAGCCGGCCGGATTGGCAAGGGGTTGGGAAGGGTGTCGAAAATCGATGCGCCATTGTCGCGCAGCCACGCACCCAGGCCGGCGTAGAGTTCCACGGCCTTCGGGTCGATCTTGCCATTGCCCATCGGGCCGCAGTTGAGGAGGTAGTTGCCGCCGCCGCAGACCGTGTGGACCAGGCGGTGAATCATTTCCTGCAGGGAATGGTAGCCGTGATCGCCATGGGCCTTGTAGCCATAGGAGGAACTCACGCTGTCGGGCGATTCCGTGGTGAATGGAAGCTTGAGGCCGGGAATTTCTTTGTCGCCGAGCGAGACATAATCGAACACCTCGAACGACTCCGGGGTGAGATTTGTGCCGGGTTTGAATTCTTTCAAAAGCGCAGATCCCAACAGAACCCGTGAATTGATCACGCAGTCGGGATTGAGTTCCCGCACGGCATCATGGAAGCGCCGCGCCTGTTCGGGCTTCAAACCCCAAGGCGTATCGAACCAAACCAGGTCGATGTCGTAGTTGCCCATCAGTTCCTTGATCTGCGGCAGGGCCTTGCGGTCGATGTAGGCGTCCACATCCGGCTTGCGGTCGGCAGGCAGAGCGGGGTGGAGCGCTTGGAGCCTTTGCGTATTGAAGAATGTCGTCGAGTCCGGGTCGCTCCAATCCTGCGCGTGGGAATAATAGACACCGAACTTGAGACCGTGCTTGTGGCAGGCCTCGGAGAGTTCCTTGATGATGTCGCGCTTGTAGGGCGAGGCATCCATCACATCGTAATCGCTGCAGGCCGAGTCGTAGAGGGCGAAGCCGTCGTGGTGCTTCGAAGTGATCACGACATAACGCATGCCGTTTTCCTTGAACATCCGCACCCACTCCTCGGCGTCGAACTCCTGCGGATTGAAGCGACTGGCGACTTCCCTTCGGTATTCCTCAGCGGGAATAGCAGCATCCACCTGAATCCACTCCGCATAGGCGCCGCCCATCTTGTCCTTGTATTTCCCGGCGAGTGGCGAATACGGCCCGAAGTGGATGAACGCCCCGAATTTTGCGTCGCGGAACCACTGGTTCAGCCGCGCCTCGGACTCGGGAGTGTGGCGGAATTTCGAGAGATCGGGTTCGTTGGCAGCGTCGGGCGGAGTGGCCCCGATTTCCTTGTCTGCCGCATGGGCAAGGGTGGAACCGAGGAGGGCGAGAGCGATTGCCAATATGGAAAGGATTTTCATTGGCGGTCGATTTCGGGCGCCTTGGGTTTCTTCTTCTCGCTGTCGTAATCGGTGGAGTCCGGCGAGTGGATCGCCGTCTGGCGCTTCTCTTGGAGGGCATTTCCCAACGCGGCGGGGGTGTGCTGGTTTTTTGTGGTGAGGATTTCAAAAACCCACGCGTGCTTCGACGCGCCGAGGTCGGCGGGAGGGGTGATGCGGAGGCCGTTTTCATCGATCCCCCACTCCACTTTTCCCTCCGACCCGAGGAGGCGGATGGATTCCACATCGGCGGCTGTCCAACCTTTCGTGGCCTCGATGGTGAAGGGTTTCGGCTGCTGCAGGCAGATCGCGTAGAGGTTCTTTCCGTTGGTGGTGAAGGCGAGGTGGTCCGTCTTTTGCTGGGTGGTGTGCCAGTAGCGCGAGCCGTAGATCGCCGCGCCGTTGATCTTCAGCCAAGCGCCCATGGCGCGCAGCCGCTCGACCTGCCACTCGGGGATCGTGCCATCGGCGCGCGGGCCGATATTGATCAGGAAATTCCCGTTGCGGCTGACGACCTCGATCATTTCATGGATCACCTCGCCGGCATTTTTTTTCGTATACGGGTAGTCGTCTGCCTCCTCCGCCGCCAAGTAGCCGAACGAGGTGCCAAAGGTCGTGCAGCTTTGCCACTTCGGGCCGAGTTGAGCGAGGCGGAGATTGTCTTTTTCGCGGCAGCCGACGCCCTCGGGCCAGTTCACACTTCCGCCCTTGTTGTTGAGATAGACCTCCTGCCCGCGGGCGGCGCCCTGGTTCATGAAGTCCGTGATCATCAGGCGGAGCTGGTCGTAGAAATACTGAATCTCGGGCTTGGCGATACCTTTCAGCACATTGTTCCCGTCCCTCGTCCAAAGCGGGATGTCATCGATCCAAAGAAAATCGGGTTGGTATTTTTTTTCGATTTCCTTCCAGCGGGCCACATAGTCGTCCGCGAAGGCCTTGTCCAAATCGAAGGGGCCGTAGAGCGAGGCCGCCTCGGGGTTGAGCTCGATCTCCTTGACGATGTCGGGATACGGCTCGCCATCGGCCACATAGTTTTTCGAGCTGAAATACATGTGGTGGCGCTCGCGGTGGGTGGACGGCGCGTATTTGAGTCCGCGCTTGCGGACGGCGGCGCCGAGTTCGCCCACGAGGTCGCGCTTGGGGCCTTTGTCCATCGCGTTCCACGGGGTGAGGTCGGAATCCCAGTTCGCCCAGCCATCGTGGTGCTCGGCGGTGAGCACGACATACTTCGCACCGACTTCATCAAAGAGTGTCGCCCAGGCCTCGGGATCCCACTTCTCGGCCTTGAAATGATCCACCACATCTTTGTAGCCAAATTCGGGCGGCGCGGCTCCGAAGCGCTGCTTCAGCAAGGGATCGTGATGCTTGGGGTCGGCGTAGATCGCCTTGGGAACCTGCTCGGCATACCCTTGGTCGCCTTTTTTGTAGCCGAGCACACTGTAGGGCCCCCAATGAATGAAGATGCCGATCTTCCCATCGTCGAACCATGCCGGAACCGGCATTTTTTGGAGGGATTCCCAGGAGCCGTCGTAGGGAGCGGCGGCGCGGGCGGGAAGGCAAGCCAACCACGCGGAGAGGACGATAGCGATGTAGCGCAGGCGTCCCGCCTGCGAATTTGAATTTTTCGATGGCAGGCGGGACGCCTGCCCTACATTCAGTCGATGACTTA
>JBIPMC010000296.1:0-2990 GCA_044369345.1 Terrimicrobiaceae bacterium | reverse complement strand
CCAGACAGCGTGGCCTCGATAATCTCCTGCTGGAGCGGGCGGAACGCGTCGTAGCCGAAAACGGATTTCAGTTTTTGAGCAAGAGGATCGGCAGTCGGCACGCGGCGAAAATCGGGGATTGCCTCCGGCAAATCGAGTGGAAAACTGCACGCCATGGAAAACAATCCGCACATCGCCGCCAAGGCCCCCGTCAAAGTCACCCTCGAGGAAGGCAAGGACTACTGGTATTGCACCTGCGGACTCTCTGCGAGCCAGCCCTTCTGCGACGGCACGCACAAGGGCAAAGGTTTCGCCCCGCAAAAATTCACCGCCGAAAAATCCGGCGACGCGTGGCTCTGCCAGTGCAAGCAGAGCAAAAACGCCCCCTTCTGCGATGGCTCGCACAAGGGGCTGTAAAACCTGCGACGCCGCGAAAAATCCTTTCAAAAAATGATGGCGCGCCACGGCTGCTCATTTTATTGTCCCCATTCAATATTTACGCGTCCCTAGCTCAATGGTAGAGCAGTTGACTCTTAATCAATTGGTTCCGGGTTCGAGTCCCGGGGGGCGCACTCCTCTGCAACAAGTATTTGCGAGGGAAAAATAATTTTCGGCGATTTTTGTGAGTTGCACCTGCGTTGCACTTTTCCGGCGGACCTTTGCTGGGGCACTCCAGTCGATTGCTGGATAATCCTCCTCGAACGCCTCATCCCCAAAGGTCAGGCGGAAGGCGGCTTCCCAGTCTGGGGTGCGGGCGACCCATGCACCAAGTTCAACTAGCAGGCCCTCGATCTTGGGGTCCCCTGGAGCTTGGAATCTTGGCTGCACCCTGGGGGTGTTGCGGTTGATGTGGTAGTAGGCTTCGATTGGTAGGCAGGTTTGTGTCATGTCGGTTATGTTAGAGGGCGGGTGTTTCGTTATTTCGATTCCGCATGAGTCATAACCGTTGTGCAGAGGCCGTCCTCGGCGCAGGTGTTGGTAGTGATCCAGATTGTTCCGAGGGGGGTATCAAAGCAAGAGACGGCGCGGTTGGGATCGACGGGATCCTCCACTGATCCCCTGTCTCCCCGCCAATGGCGGTCGATATAGAGTTGGGCCAGCAGTCCGTCTTCGACGAGTTGGTGAGCCGCTTCGGTGAAGCGTAGCATCCCCAAATCGAATTGTGGTTCTCCGAGAATGTCGTTCATGGCAGATGGTCCTTGTGAATCAGCAGAGCAGTTCCGAAGAACTCATGCTTCCCCGCCAGCACAGCGGCCAGCAGGTTCTCTTCGCCAATCTTGTTGGCATCCGCCACTACGATATAGTCCTCGACCTGATACAGCGGGCCACTCCCATCCTCCTCCAAAGAGAAAGTGGGGCCACTCCCGTCGTCCGTCACGGGAGCCGTGATCCGTGCAGGCCCGACATAGGGCAGAAGCTCGGCCTCGGTAAATCTCCCGCATTCGGGGGAGATGTCCTCGATTGTCAGGTCGGCGTGTATTATTTTTGATGTGATCATTGTTTTTTATTTTTTAACTGCTGTTTTATAAAAAAATAAGCGCACATCTTACCTTGGCCCGCGTCAGAGCCACATAGAGCAAGCGGCGGTGGTCGAAGGATGTTTTTGGATCAGCCGACGGGGCTTTGCCGATGATGACTACTTCATCGAATTCCAGCCCTTTGGCCCTGTGCATCGTGGCAACTCTGGCGGCTGTGCTGTCAGGGATATCGCGGTGGTCCGGGCCGATCAACTGGGCCTCGATGCCGCTGGACCTCAACTTCGCAAGAATATCCTTGGCTTCCGTCTTCGTGGAGACGAGGACGCAAACGGAGCGTTTGCTTTCCAGCGACTTTCCAACCAGTTCGCAGGCCATTTTGAAGCCCTCATCCAAATGTTTAACTTGGATTTTTTCTGGAGGCTCTCCCCTCGATACGGACTTGTATTTGCGGACCTCGTCGGAACCCTCGTCCAGATCATCGACCTCGCAGCCTTCTAAAAGAGCGACGGCAGCGCGGCGGATTTGTTCGGTGGTTCGATAGTTCAAATAGAGTTTTTTGCCGCGACCCCTGATGTCTATGCCGCAGGCGCTCATTGAAGCACGGTGCCGATTGTAGATACGCTGGTGGCCGTCCCCAACAAAGAAGAGGTCGTTCTTACCCTGTGGAACCATTGCCCTGAGCAGCCGGAGGGCTTGAGGTCCGAAGTCCTGGGTCTCGTCCACCACTATGGATTGAAACACTGGAGTCTGATCTTTCAGAAGGGAAGCAGCGTCGCGGTAAGCGTCATCGACTTCTTTGAGTTTCCGGAGCGTCAGGGCCGTGCGGTATTCCTCAAAGACCGGCCATATGGCATCGCGCTTGGAGCGGTTTAGGATTGTGCCGCGACCCTTACGCCGGGCGAGACGATACTCGTCGCGGGTGGAAATGCCCTGCGCGAGGATCACATTTTCCAGTTCCTCTTCGTAGAAGCCGGGAGGTAGGTCCAGAGAAGAGTCAGCTACAGACAGCGCAAGCTTCCATGCCTCGGCGGCCGGCCCCTGATGGCGGTCGAACACAATCGTGTATTCGTATTTTTGCTTACGCAGAAAGCCATGCACCCAAGCATCGAGATTTTGGACAAGGATTCGCTCCATGACTTCTTTGGCGCAGAGATTCTTGAGATTCTCCTCGATGTCTTGGGCCAGGTTGCGGGTAAAAGTTGTGAAGAGGAGGCTTTTGCCTTGCCCTTCCTGATGCTCGGCCAGCCACTTTGCACGGTGCATTGCGAGAACGGTCTTTCCGGTTCCGGCACCGCCGAGAATGCGCGCCGGTCCGCTGAGCGTGGCGGTCGTCAATTTGCGCTGGGTGGGATGGAGAAAGATGCGCCACTGAGCTAACGGAGCATTCAGGATCGCCGTCATAGTTTCCGGATCGGCAACCACGACGAAGCGGGATTGGGATTCTGGGGTATCCAGCGCCTTGGCAAAATCCTCAGTGTCGATGGCCTGATCCACCCGGGTCTCGCGGGAATTCAAGATATCGTCCACCGTGTC
>JBIPMC010000295.1:0-2991 GCA_044369345.1 Terrimicrobiaceae bacterium | reverse complement strand
GAACCTCCCCGACACCCTCAAGGCCTTGCACACCGCAAAACTCACGCGCGGACATGTGTTGATGAGCGACATGGGGCTCGCGATGGCCTCCATCGTGGAGGACTCGCTAGGGTGGCACGATCCTCTTGGTGGCCGCACAACGGCAGACATTGTTAAAAAATCTTTTGGTGAGGGAAGCTATCAGGATTTGCGAAACGATTTTCTTCGAAATGCCCACGACCATTTTTTAATTGAACTGGCCAAGCACGGACTCGGGCTCCGGGATGTCGTGGCGAATGTGAATTTTTTCAGCAAGGTGACCGTCGATGACTCGGGACATTTGGAATACCACGCGGCCGGATGTCCAGCCGGTGCCCGCGTCACGCTCCGCAGCGAGATCGACCTGCTGCTCGTTTTATCCAACTCCCCACATCCCATGCACCCCGGCGGCGGGTATCCCAGAATTCCCGTGCGGATTTCGATTTCCCATTGCGAGGCGGCCGGAGCGGACGATTTTTGCCGGAACTTTCGCCCGGAGTGCGGGCGCGCGATGCAACTCAGCGAACGGCTTTATCTATGAGCACCTTGAATTATGTCGAGAGCCGTCTGGGCGAGGCAGATGCTCTCTTCAGCAAAGTGATTCCCGCCGGGGAGGGTTGGATCCACAAAATCGCGGCCGGCCAAACGCTTCGCATCACCGACCTGGAGGGCAACCAGGCGGCGGACACTTTTTTCTTCGACGCAACGGACCTCGAGGAGCGCTACGACGCCCAGGTGACGATCCGCGAGCAGGGGGGCATCTACCTCACCACCGGCACGAAGCTGAAGTCGAACCGGGGGCGCACGCTGCTAACAATCACTGCGGACACCTGTGGTCGTCATGACACGCTTGGCGGGGCCTGTGCGGCGGAAAGCAACATGGTTCGCTATGCCCTTTCGAAAAGGTTCATGCACAATTGCCGCGACACCTTCCTCCTTCAGATGGTGTTGTCCGGCCTGCCCCTGACGAAGCGCGACTTGGCCCACAACATCAATTTCTTCATGAATGTGCCGGTCACACCCGAGGGCGGCCTTAAATTCGACGATGGGGTTTCGGAAGCTGGCAAATATGTCGAAATGATCGCTGCTTGCGATGTGCACTGCCTCATTTCAAATTGCCCCCAGCTCAACAACCCCTGCAATGCTTACAATCCCACCCCGATCCGGGTGAGCATCTGGGAGGCCGGCGCGTGAACAAAGTCCTAGTCGCCAACCGTGGGGAAATCGCTTGCCGTATCATTCGCACCCTTGATCGCCTGGGTATGGCTTCTGTGGCGGTTTACTCCGGGCCCGACCGTCAAGCGCGCCATGTGCACATGGCCGGAGAATCGCTCTGTCTCGGGCCTGCCGCTGCCGCTCAAAGTTATCTCCGCACCGATGCCATTCTCGAGGCGGCGAAGAGTCTCGGAGCCGATGCGATTCATCCTGGATACGGATTTTTGAGTGAGAATTCCTCATTCGCCGCAGCATGCCGCGAATCGGGAATCGTTTTTGTGGGACCGCGCCCGGAGCATCTTGCCGACTTTGGACTCAAGCATATCGCGAGAGACCTGGCCCGCCGCGCCGGTGTGCCTATGCTTCCGGGAAGCGATCTGGTATCGGATGCTAGGCAAGCGGTTGCCGAGGCGAAACGGATCGGTTTTCCCGTCATGCTGAAAAGCACGGCGGGCGGGGGCGGGATCGGCCTCCAATGCTGTGCGAATGAGCTCGAGGTGCTCGAAAAATTCGCTGCCGTCACGCGCCTTGGCGAGGCGAATTTCAAACAGGGCGGCGTGTATGTGGAAAAATATGTCGGTGTGGCGCGCCACATCGAGGTTCAGATTTTCGGTTTGGGCGATGGTCGTGTCATCGTTCTCGGTGAGCGGGATTGCTCGGCGCAGCGTCGAAACCAAAAAGTGGTGGAGGAAACTCCCGCGCCCGGCCTCGACGCGGATACCCGGACCCGCCTTCACAAGGCGGCCCGCGACTTGGCAGCTTCCGTTCAATATGAGTCCGCCGGCACAGTGGAGTTTCTTTTCGACGCGACTGAAAACCAATTTTATTTCTTGGAGGTCAACACGCGTCTTCAGGTCGAACATGGAGTCACCGAAGAAGTCTTCGGCATCGACCTTGTCGAATGGATGCTTCGCCAAGCGGCAGGAATTTTCCCCGAGGAATGGGTTCACGGGAATCGAGAGCCTTCCGGACATTCCATCCAGGCCCGCATCTATGCCGAGGATCCTTTCAAAAATTTCCAGCCCTGCGCGGGATTGCTGACCCGGGTGCAATTCCCGGCCAGCGTTCGTGTGGACACCTGGGTGGCAACTGGCACGGAGGTGACTCCGTTTTACGATCCGCTTCTTGCGAAAATCATTGCCACCGCATCCGACCGCGCATCCGCCATCGAAAAGCTGGATGCGGCTTTGGCGGAAACCAGCCTCCACGGAATCGAGACCAATCAATTTTACCTTCGCGGCATTTTGTCGGATGAGCGTTTCCAAAGTGAGCAGCTCAGCACATCCTTGCTGCGCGACCTCGAGATCCCGTCCCTCGCCATCGATGTCCTCGAGGGAGGCACTCAAACAAGCATCCAGGACTTTCCGGGCCGCCTCGGAAATTGGGCCGTGGGAGTTCCGCCCTCCGGGCCGATGGACGAACGCTCGTTCAATCTGGCCAACCAGGCGGTCGGGAATCCTCCATCCGCAACCGCCCTTGAAATCACCCTCTCCGGGCCTGTGCTTCGATTCCGTTCGCCTGCACTCATCTGCCTTGCGGGGGCGGAAATGGAAGCGACACTGGATGGAGCCCCGGTGCCATTTTGGGAGCCAGTCTCCATCAGGCACGGGCAAACTCTCCGGATCGGCCGCACATCGGGTGCCGGCGCACGCGCCTACCTGGCCGTTCGTGGTGGCTTCGATGTTCCGGAATATCTCGGCAGCCGGGCCACTTTCACTTTGGGAGGGTTTGGCGGACATGGAGGGCGGGCTCTCCGTG
>JBIPMC010000294.1:0-2994 GCA_044369345.1 Terrimicrobiaceae bacterium | reverse complement strand
GCGCAGGTCGGGAGGAAGAAGCATCGGGGTGTCGCGGTCGATAGAGACAAATCTTGCCATATCAATCTGCATAGCAGGAATTAGGCCGTGTTCACACCTAAGTCCGACAGGCTGCTCGGAGATGGGAAAAGCCTTCACCGATTCTTGGAATCTGACCTGCGCCGGAAGCAAGCCGGTCGTCTCCCCCGGAGAACTTCTCCAAGCCACACGCGGCATCACCGAGGTCAAAGAAGCCGCCCCAGTTCCCAAAAAGGGAACTGTGAAAAAATCACAGAAAGCCGCGCCCCAGGGCGGCAAAGGTTCCGTAACCTCTGACAATGACAAAGCCACACCCCAAACGCCCGAGAGTAATAACCAGCCAAGCGCGCAACCTGAGTCCTCGAACCCTGAAGTTCCTAAAACTCGTGGCGCTGGCGAAGGAAGCCGAGCGGCGGTAGAAGCTAAACCCAAGCGGGGGAAAGGCCGCCCCACCAAGCGCGAGATGCGAGACGAGACCAAGCTCCCCGTCTCCCGCGAGGAGTTCGAGGCCGAGATGGCTCAAGGCGAGATGACCCCCGAGGAGCGGGAGGCCGAGTTCAATGAAGGGCCCCAAAGCCCAGCAGCCAAGCCGCGAGTTGTCAAAGCGGCTCTCACGGACGACGAACGCGATCTCGCCGAGCGCCGCGCCTCCAACATGGAGGACATTCTTTTCTACAACGGCATCGCCAAAGAAGACTATGATAAGCTCATCGACCAAGGCATCCTCACCCCGAAAGAGATCGAGTCGGGCTACATGCAGAATGTTCCCCAGATGCTCTCGAACATCTCCGGCGACGAGACGCAGCCGGGGCCTCTGCGCCATGTGGCGCAGATGCTCCTCGACCTCGGGTTCGACTTCTCGAAAGTGCGCTTCCGTGTGGCTGAAACCGCCGATGCCCAAGCCGAGGGCGGCTGGGCGGGGCTCTACCGCGCAGGCACCTCGGCCCGAAGTGGAGAGATCAGCATCAACATGGACAGCGACCATAAGGGCGGTGTCGCCCAGTCGATTGTCCACGAAGCCCTGCACCATGTCTTTTTCTGGAAAACCCAGAAAGGGTATCCGCTGAACCGCGTCGAACGCGCCGCCTTCAACGACCTGCAAAAAATCTTCAAGCAAGCCGAGCGTATCGCCCTAAGGCGACATTCCAGGAGAGGCGAAACGATCGGCCAGGCTCGTGCGCGACAGACCCCAGGCGACTTGTTCTACGGGCTCACGAATGTCGATGAGTTCATCACCGAGATTCTCACGAACCCTGAGTTCCAAGTCTTCCTCCAGCAGATTCAGCCGATGCAAAGCCTCCCCAAGAAGGGTGGCTACATCCGCAACCTCCTCGACCAGATTTTCTCCTACCTCCGCGACTTTGTTTACGGGCGCGATGTGAGCGGCGACAGTCTCCTCACCCAAGGACTCGACAATGTTCTGGCCCTCATCCAAACCCCGCAGACCGAATCAGGGGGTCAACGCGCCATGGATCAAATGTTCGGCGAGCCAGTGGCTCGTGCGACAATGCCTGCCGATGAGTCCGTCAACCCCGAGGCTCCGATGTCCCCTGCTGGGGACTTGAAGAAGACGGTCGCCAAGCTCACGGGCCAAGAGATCATCACCACGCCGTCCGGCGGCACCTACGAAAAGGGCGGGCTCCTCTCGACCGATGGCAAACTCGACAAGCGGGCCGGAGATCGCTTCCGCAAGCGCAACATGAGGATCGGGGCGCAGGAGCGCATGGTGAACATGGCCGTGCAAAAGCTCGTCGCCGCCGTGAAGGGCGAACGCAAGGCGGGCCGCGAGGTCTCGACCGACCTGATGAACACGGCACTCGGCAATCTCGACAACCCGCTCACCCCCGCCCAACGCGCCGAGGTGAAAGCCCTCCGCGCCAATGCGGCGCAAGCCAAGGGCAAGCAGCGCGAGGCGCTAGAGCAGGAAGCCAACGAACTCGAAGGGGCCTACATGGCGAAGAACCGCGAGGCGTTCAAGGTGCGCCAAGCGCAGGCCCTCGCCCAACTCCACCCCGATGTCGCCGAGGCGATCAGCGAGATGACCCAGCACATCACGGCACTCTCCTCCGCGCTCAAAGCCGCTGGAATCCTAGAGCCTGGCCTCGGGGCAACGATCGACGCGAACCTCGGCATCTACCTCCACCGCTCCTACGAAATCTTCGACGATCCGAAATTCAAGGACGCAATCCGCAAAAACGAGAAGGTGATGAGCGACGCGCAGAGTCTCATCCGCAGACAGATCGAGAGCCGCAATGCCGACAAGCTCATCGCTCTCGCTGCCGAAGAGGGCGGCATCCTCCCACGGGCCGAAGCGTTGAAACAATCCCGTGGCACCGCCAAGCAGGAGGAAGTGGATCGCGTCATCGAAAAACTTCTCGCCGTGGGCGAGGAAAGCCTCGGCGGAGTGATCCTCAAAGGCCGAATCCCCGGCCAAATGGACCTTTCGATCTTGGATTCACGCGGCAACATCTCCCCCGAAATCCAAGCCCTGTGGGGTCGCTATGAAGACCCGACGATCAACTACGCGAAGACCGCGCTGAAGATCACGACGCTGCTGGAGAACAATGCGTTCCTCGGCGACCTTCGCGCCCTAGGGCTGAAGGAGGGCTGGCTGCATCAGGGCGATGAAGATCATCCTCCGGGCTACCTCAAGATTTCCTCGGACAACAACCGCTCGCTCGCTCCAATCGCAGGGCTCTACGGAAACCGCGATCTGGTGGAGGCGCTCTATGCGATGTATCCGCCAAATGGCATCGCGGAAAACTACGAGTGGGTGCGGTTCTTCTCGAAGCTCACGGGCGTCTCGATGGCGTCCAAGACCGTGTTGAGCGCGGCGGCCCATGTCCGCAACTTCGCGGGTAACTTCCTGAACCTCGCGGCCAGCGGCAACCTCGGGATCAACGACCTCCCTTTCCTGAGTGGCGGGCGATACAAGAAGGCGCTCAATCTCACGATCCGTTCGACCTTCTCGAACAT
>JBIPMC010000293.1:0-3002 GCA_044369345.1 Terrimicrobiaceae bacterium | reverse complement strand
AGTCACTTGGGGGGGAGTCACTTGGGGGGGAGTCACTTGGGGGGGAGTCACTTGGGGGGGAGTCACTTGGGGGGGAGGCTGGGATGGGCGAGGGGAAGCCAGTGCCTCGACTTCCTGCCAAGTCATCGGATTTGTCTCGGTTTCGATTAACCGGGATGCGAGGGCGCGTGCGTGTTTGGAGGCCGGAGTGGAATCGAGCGCCTCGAGTAGCAGCGCACCGAGGGACTTTAAATGTGCGGCAGTGGTGGTCGAGGAGTTGGCCACGGCGAGATTCGTTAAACGCGGCAGGGCTCCCTGGGGCAAAAGCACCGCGCCGGGGGTGACAGATGCAAGGGAGACACCCTGATTCTCGCAATATCCAAAAACATCTGCTACGAGTTCGACGATCTGCATGGCCAGAGCCGAGTCGATTCGGGGCCCTTTCGCGAGCAGTTTCTCCAGCGTGGCGTCGCCCAAAAACTCGCTCGAAAAATACGGTCGATCCTCAGTCTCACCGACTTTCTCGACAGCGAGGACTCGATTGTGCCGGAGGCGGATTTTGGCTCGGGCATTTTCGAAGAAAGCTGCTCGGCGCTCGCGATCAGCGGAATTTTCCGGGCTCAAAACATGGAGCGTTACCTGTCGCTCATCGATCATCCTCCGTGCACGGTAGATCTGCTCCCCATCCTGCTCAGCGAGCTTTTCGCGAACTTTGAACTCTCCAAAATGTCTCCCCGCCAACTCCACAGGGGCGGAGGTTTTTTTTCCAAAAAAATCCGACAAACACTCGCGCAGCGAGTTGGCATCCAGCGGGGAGAGGAGCAAGGGAGTTCCACGCAAAAGCGCCGCGTATTGAGGGAGAGGTGTCGAAGAAACGAAGATCGTTCGCATGTCCGGCCAGCGTGCCAAGATCGAGTCGCGGAGTGTGTAACCTCCTGCCGGCGCGAGATAAATCTCGGTGACGAGCAGGTCGCAACCCTCAGTGGTCTCGACCAGCGCGAGGGCGGCTTCGGAGTTCTCCACAATTCCCGGCCGTGGCCAGCCGAGATCGACCAACAATGAGGCCACCGACTCGGCGGCGGATTTTTCATTGAAAGCCGCGAGGATTTTCACGGGTTCTGGGTTTGCAAATACAGGGGCAGGGGATGCTCAGTGGCCAGGGAGCCGGGGTTGGCGCGGGTGTCTTGCAGTTCGCCATTGTAGTAAATTCCCACCACATACCCGGCCAACTGGAAGTCGCCGCTGGGCGGGTTGTAGGTGGCATCGAGCAACTCGGGCTCGTTCTCGCTCCAATTCACCGGCGGGCTGATCCACTCGGTCACAATCTTCGACTCGGTGATCTCGATATTTCCGGCAGTGTCCTTGTCGTAGAAAAACACATGAACGCGCATTTGCTGGGTGTCGATGGCTTCGCCGGGGCGGGATTTGATCGAGATGCGGAGGATCTTCCTGCCCGCTTCCGAATCGTTAAGTTTGGTATCCACGATGCCCAGAATCGCTCCCGGTTGCAGGCCGAACTCGTCGCGCATGTCGGCTCCTTTTTCGGCCGCGAGCATCGTTGGAGTAGCAGGTTCCGGATTGCTCGACTCAAGCATTCCAAGTTTGCGGCGCGTTTGGCTGCGCAGATCCTGGCTCAATCCCGGCAGCGCGAGAACTGTGTTGTAGGTCGAGGCGGCTTCGACCGTCTCACCGCGCTTCTCGTGAAGGCGCGCGATGCGGAGAAGAATTCCCGCGTCGTTCGGCAACAATCGGTCGGCCTCGCGGATCTTTTGGAGACCGAGGTCGAAATCCCCGATTCGAAAAGCCTTGTCCGACTCGCCCACCAGCGCCGTGATTTTTTCGTAGGTCGCCTCGTCGGGCTGAGCGGGTGTGGGGGTGGCGGTTACTTGGGAAGCGGGGGGTGGTGTGGGTGTGGGCGCCGCGACTTCGACTTTGGCCTCGGGTTGCTTTTCAGCCACCGCGCGGTTGACGATGGCCTGCTGGAGGCTCGGCAGGAAAAACCAGGCGACTCCGGCGATTTGAACGGCCAAAAATGCGGCCAAAAAACCGGCCGCCACCTTGAAAGTGGTTCCGACGGGTGGTTTGGGAATTGGCGAATCCGTGGAGGTGTTGCTCATGTGGCAGGAGAAAATGCCATATCCGCGAAGCGGTGAAAGAAAAAGTGCGACCCGGAAAACCTCCTAGCGTCTCATCAAAACCAGCAAATACTCGCCACCCTCGCGGCCGGGATAGGTCGGGAGGTTTTCGGTTTTTTCCACCAGCTCAAAATCTCTCGCAAGCTGAGCCAACACGCTTTCAAAGGGGCTTGCAAACGGTGGCGAGTCGGGGGCGGGGTTGTCCGGATTGCCGTAGAAGACTCCCACAAGCCCCCCCCCTGGCTTCACCAACGCGGCGGCTTCACGGGCATAGTCGGCGCGGCGCGAGGGAGGGATCGCACAAAAGCAAGTGTGCTCGAACAAGGCATCGAACGGCCCGAGTTGCCGCGCGTCGCCCGCCAGAAAGTCGCCCAACATGAAAGTCTCGCGACCAACCCTTGGAAAACTCCCCGCCATCCGAATCGCCGAGGGCGCGATGTCGAAGCCCACGACCTCGCTCGCAGGGTTTCTCGAAATCGCGCGGACATCGTGTCCCGCTCCGCAGCCCGGCACGAGCACGCGGCCGGGGAGGGAGTTTTTTTGCAGCCAATCGACCAGCGCGGGATGCGGCGCGCCTTTTTCCCAGGGGGTGTCGCCAGCGTTGTAGCGCGCCTCCCAATCAACGCCGACGCCAGCGCGATCCGAGGGAGATGCCGTATTGGAATTTTCGGGAGTGTTCACGAATCAAAAAGGGAAGGTTTTTGGTGGTTTCGAGTTCGAAATCGGGTTCGAGAATTTCTCGCAGAACCTCGAAAGAGAATGGCGAATCGCTGCGGCCTCCGAGCCAATGCTCGCGAGGCGTGAATTCCTCGAGCCATGAAAACGGCGTCGCCAGCAGGAGTTGCCCTCCAGGTTTTACCAGCTCGGGCAGGCGCGCGAGAAATTTTC
>JBIPMC010000423.1:0-10064 GCA_044369345.1 Terrimicrobiaceae bacterium | reverse complement strand
AACAAAGCAAACAACTTTGGAAAATGACGGCGTGTCTTGCGATAAAGACAAAGTCTTGACCATGGGTTAAGTTAGACAACGGAAAAAATGAAAATGTAAAGCGGCAACCCATTGAACAGATTAGGGAAGCTTATTTTCAACATGTTAGATTATGTCAATACAATTTAATACAAATTCTGCTGCGATTAAAGCGGCAAGCAATATTAGTCGAGAAAGCAACCTTTTCTCTTTTGCTATTCATGAATTAATAGGAAGTTCAACCCCCAATCGATCAAAAGATAAAGTTGATTATGGATTGGGTGATCGCCCAGATCAATCGGCGGCTAAAAAAAAATTCACCAGCAAAATGCCGAATACAATGGTTGCTATTATGGATAAATTCGAAGCCAGTATTAGCGGTATGGCGCGTATGACAGGGCGATCATCGCTTTTATTAACTGACAATCTGAGTAGTAGAGAGATAGCTAGTCGAAGCGTCAAGAACGCCTTGCTAGAAATTGATCAAAATTCACAATTAGCACTTGGTGTGCAAGCTAACCAAACGCCAAAAGCCGTGATGAAGCTTTTAGAGTAATTACTTAAAAGCGCAAACAATCAATTTTTGGACAATGCCAAATAGGTGAGGTCTAACACCTGATCAAACCGACCCGAGGGCGGCGCGGAAGCCGTAATAAAACGAAAGGAATTAATATGTTCAGCATAACTACAGGTGCTAATGGATCATCCATTGCTTACCAGTTAAATCAAAACGGGAAAAACCTCCGCAAAAGTCTTGAGCGGCTGACTACTATGAAAAGGATCAATTCCAGTGGGGACGATCCTGGTGGGTTAGGGGTATCCATGAAATTTGGTGTGTCGATTCGAAGAACCGAAGCGGTTCTAACGCAAGTCAATTCTACGGAGTCATTTTTGCAAACGCAGGACGGAGTTCTTCAAGTTGCTAACGATGTTCTGGCAAGAATGTCTGAGTTGGCTCAATATGGAACATCACCCACAATATCCTCGAGTGACCGAAGCCTTTATTCAACTGAATTTGTTAATCTTCAACAAGAGCTGAATGGTTATCTCGCTGAAACATATAATGGCATCAGTCTTTTTAAAGACAGCGGAACGGTAACCCCGTCTAATTCTAACTCGACTGCTACCATTTCGATAACTGGTCAAACGGTTGGAATATCAACATTGGATTTTGGTTCCGTTAATAACCTTATTAGAGCTAATGATATAAATATCAATAGTGTCACCTCCTCAACGGCGGCGCTTACATCTATCAGTTCTGCAATCGATAATTTGGCAAGCTTGGAGGCCACGAATGGCTCACAGCAAAGCGTGGTGAGTTTCGCATCCGATTTGTTGGAGACCAACCAACTAAACTTGGAGGCGGCTTATTCTTCTATCGTCGATGTTAATTATGCTGAAGAGATGGTTAGATATACCTCATACAGTGTTATACAAGATCAGAATCTCGCATTGCTTGCGCAAGCTAATTCCAGAGCCGAAAAGATATTAAGATTGCTAGAATAATAACCGATCGAATGCACAAGAGGCCGCCTGTAAAGGTGGCCTCTTTCTTATTTCTGGCTACTGCACCAGTTTTGCCAAGTTTGACGAAGAGCCGCCTCGAATCGTGATGCTTGGCTTGAATGAGCCATAAGAATACTATTCGATAATTCATTCCGCAAACTGCAACGCAGCTTCTCCCTGAGAGGGCGATCTAAAGCAAGGGCAATTGCTTTTTCGATATAATCCTCTGTTTTTTCCATAGCCCATTCAGCATGGCCTACAGCAGTTAAAAGAGAGAGGCCTACCCGTGAAGCATGACGGTCGCCTACGAGTGAAACTACAGGAACACCCATCCATAGCGCCTCACAGGTCGTCGTTGTGCCATTGTATGGGAAGGTATCCAGCGCTATATCAACTCGTGAATATGCAGCTAAGTGTTCATTAGGATTTGCAAAAAAACCCAGGAGTTCAACTTTTTCTAATGAAATACCAGAAGAAGAAAGTTTTTCACACACACTCGATTGCACCTCGGAATCGTCGAGATATGGGCTCTTAATCAAAAGGCGTGAATTGGGGACACGCTTGAGAATATGGGACCAAACAGCCAATGACTCGCTAGTGACTTTCAAAAAATTGTTGAAAGAACCGAAAGTAAGCGCTTCTGCATTATTTGGCATGCAGGGTTCCGGCGCAGTGGCGGGTGGATCGTAGGCCCAGGCGCATGTGGAGAAGCGAATGAGCTTTTCTGTGGCGAGGGAATCCGATTCTCCTTCCGGATCGGTAATGGCATCCACAAGACGATACCTGATCGCAGGGAGTCCCGTAGTGTTTGGGTATCCAAGATAGTTTATCATGACCGGAGCGGGATTTTTTGCAACGAGCGGCAGTCGGTTCATGGAGGAGTGGCCGGCAAGATCTATTAAAATGTCTGGAGCATCCTTGCGGATCAACTCGAGCGCGATATCGTCATCTAAGCCATTAAGATTCGTCCATTTTTTCGCAAGAGCCTTTAGTTCTGAACTAGTTGCATCCTCTGTGTGATGGCAGTGGTAGAGGATTGCTTCGACGCGCTCTGGATCCAGGTTTTTGAGGATTGGCTTGAGAAAAAATGCCAAGGAATGATGCCGAAAGTCCGGCGAGAGAAACCCAACGCGCAGTTTTTTTTCAGGCTCAGGTGAGTTGAAGAAAACCTGGAATTCATCGCTCGGGAAAAAAGTGCCAAATTCCTTGTGGGACTCAAAAACCGAGTTGCGATCTTGGCTGGGAAGGTAGTTCAGCAACATGTTCCGAGCACTCATCACTCGCGCGTTTTGAGGTTCCATCCAGAGGATAGAATTGTGCAGGTCTAAAGACTCTTCGGTTTTGTAGAGTCGCATGAGACCTAGTGCACTGGAAGAAGAGGCGCTTGTGAGAAAGGGATCGGATTGTAGGGCCCTGTCAAAACACTCCATGCCTTCCGCGATGCGTCCCGTCTGTTCTATTAACGCGAGGCCAAGGTTGCTCCAAGCAACAGCCATTGAGGGCTCCAATGCAACCGCCTTCCGGAAATGGGATTCTGCGGCTGAAAAGCCTAGCAAGATAGCAGTGAGTTCTCCGAGTTGCTCATGTGCAGCAGCGTTCTCAGGGCGCATCGCTGTAAATTGCTCCAGAGAGGCTAGGGCGTTTTTTGTCTGCCCTAGAGCTTTCTGGCAGCGCGCTAGGTTGTGCCAAGCCTCAGCGTGCTGCGGCATTTTCTTTAGGGCGCGTGCCAAGTTGGGTTCGGCCTCTGCAAATCGGCCGAGGTCCGCGAGAGCCATCCCTAAAAACAAGCGGCATTCAATCGAGTCAGGTTTTAACTTCCGCGCCTTTTGGAGCAAATCGACCGCTGTTTCCAAATGCCCACCGCGTTGAAATGCCATTGCTCCCGAAAGAAACCAGGCATCGAAATTTCTTGGTGCCGCACTGCGAACCTTCGCATAAATTCGTTCCGCCTCCTGGTGCATTAATGCCTTGTGAAGCTTTAGGGCCTCTTCTAGTTTTTGAATGATCGTGGAATTATTCATGGAGTTGCAAAGGCGAATGCTTTTCTTTAGCTTGGCTTTTTCAGATATCGAGAAGAGATTTTTTCAGAGGCGGGCTATCGTATGATCACTAAAAGTTATGAGTGTTGATTCGGCTGGGATTTTTGCCAATATAAAAAACGAAATACCCACATGCAGATCGCTCTTATTTTTTCTGGGTGGGCGTTCTCTATACCGCGAGACATTGATCTCGAAAAACGAAATTTTTTGCAGCCCGGATACGGAGACTAATCTCCATTCTGCAAAAACAAAGGCGCTAAAAACTCCTGTTGGTGCCTACGACGCGGCGACTTTCTTGGCAGAAAAAAAATTACCTAAAAACCCAGAGATAATCCTTGTAAAGGCTGATGCCACTGGCAGGGGATTGCCGTCTAATCTCAAAGAATTCAAGTGCCCGCGTGTTCTCCTTGTAGGAGACACGCATCACCAATCGGCGCCGATTAGAAAAATGATCGAATACGCCAAACAAGAGGCATTTGACTTCATTATTTTCGACCACACCAGGCATCATGCGCGGTGGTTTTTTGAAGCAGGGCTTAGAAACCTCCACTGGATTCCTGCGCTTGATTTTACATTCCACCCTAGGATTCCATCGCCAAATCCGAAACACCCATTTTCTTTTGTTGGCCAGGCAGGCAAATTCCATCCATATCGATGCCATGTCATTGAAAGCCTCCAAAAGTCCGGCTTGCCATTTCAGATGTACCGTGGATCCCCTTCAGAGGCGGCGGATCTCTATGCCGAATCAATTGTTACGCTCAATGTTTCCCTGAATGGCGATTTGAATCTTCGCGTTTTTGAGGCGCTGGCTGCCGGGGGGTTTCTGCTGACCGACAAATTAACGCGATCTTCGGGGTTGGAAATTCTTTTTAGTCCGGGCGAAGACCTAGAGGTCTGGGGCAGCATGGGAGAATTGATCGAGAAAGCCCGATTTTATTTAGACAAACCCGCCGAGGCCGATCGCATTCGCCGAGCGGGGCAGCAGAAACTCCTAGAGTTCCACCACCCTTATGTAAAGGTTCGAGAATTTTTTGATTTGGTTTTCAAGGGGAAGGAAAATCCAATTTACTCACTGGAGGAAGAAGCGTCAAAGGCCCGCTTAACCATACAAGGAGTGAGTCTTGTACCTGGTGTGGAGGCCTATGAGTTTTTGCAAGAACTTCACCGCACAAGTTCCCCGCTTGCCGTGTGGTCCGCCGAGGAATCTCTTGAGGCTGCTAACGCTTTTTTCGCCGACCTCCCGCGTGTGCTGGTCAGTTCCTTTGGAGGAACGATTTTATTTCTATCTGGTGGGGAGGCTAGTGTGGATGAAATGCTTACAACCTTTGAGGGGAAATGGATTGTGGCTCCTCAAAATGCTTTGCAGCATCTACAGGAGTGGGGATTTTCTGAAGTTGCCAAAGGCGTCTATGAATTTGCTGAGCCAGTAGCTAGGGAATTGCGTTTGCACGAGGGTAAAAACGAGAACAACATTCGCGCCGTATTGCCAGATCTGCTCAACAAATGCACAAGAGCCAGCCAAGCTCTTTATGTTGCTGAGTATGCCAGCCGCTTGGAAATCGAAGACCTTCGTAAATCTGCCCTCCAACGCGCTCTGTTTTTGGATCGGAACTCCACTAGTGCTCTTATCCAACTTGCCGACCTGTGTTATGGATGCGGTGCGGACCCTGAAGCGGCGATTCTTTTGAATGAGGCATCTAGAATAGAAAAATTACCTCCAGAAGTCGAACAGCTTAAGACCTCATTGCTTAATGAGAATTCTGAAAAACACTCCATTATCGAGTATCTGGACTGCACGAACGGCGGGGCGATGGCCCCCCCTCCCAAGACTCTCTCAATCCTTGTAGTCACGAATTTATTTCCCCCGCAAGAACTTGGAGGATACGGTCGTAAAATTTGGGAGTTTACGGAAGGACTTCGGAAGAGGGGACACAAGGTGCTAATTTTAGCGGGTGATGCGCCATACCTTTTGCGACCTATCTCACCGGGAGAAAATACTCTCGAGGAATTCACCCGAAGGGAACTGAATCTTTGGGGAGAATGGCGAAATGGAGTTACAAAAGCCACGGGTGACTGGCACTTTGCGGAAAAAACTTCACATAAAAATGCAAAGCGCGTCTTAGAGGAAGTGCAAAGGGAATCCCCCGACTTTGTTCTGCTTGGAAATCTCGACTTTTTAGGAACGGCGCTTGTTAAGGCGCTCATTGAAAATAAAATTCCTGTTCTTCATTCTCTTGGCAACCAAACCCCTGGGTACCTCGCGACTGAGAGTATGGTTTCGCCTTACTACTGGATCGCTCCTGCGAGCGATTGGCTTGGAAAAACACTTTCCGAAACCGGATACCATTTTTCTAGGCTCTGCACCGTGTATCCCGGAGCTAGGGTAGACCGGTTTTTCAAATACTTCCTTCCAGATATTCGTCAATTGCGAATTGCATTTGCTGGTCTCGTGATGCACTACAAGGGGGCTCATGTCCTTTTGAATGCACTCCATGTTCTTCACCAAAGCGGAGTTGATTTTCGAGCTGAGATAGCAGGCGATTCTACTGATCAGAGTTACATTAATACTCTCAAAGATTTCATCGATACCACGGGGATGTCCGCCAAAATTGCTTTTACGGGCTTTTTAGACCGCCCGGGGCTAGATGCGCTTTTCGCCAGAAGCAATGTCCTCGTCTTCCCCACCCTGATCCCCGAGGCCTTCGGCATTAGTCAGGTCGAGGCCATGGCGTCCGGTGTGATCGTTGTCACCTCGGGCACCGGTGGAACGCAAGAAGTCGTTAGGCATGGAATCGATGGGTTGGTATATGAGAATCAAAACCATATCTCCTTAGCCCAAGCCTTGCACTCGCTTCACACGAACCCCCAACTCCGTGCGACACTTCAGGTAAATGCCAGAACTCGCGCGTTTGAATTTTCGGTTAACAAATCCGTAGAGCGTATAGAAAATCTAGCTCTGGAAATGTTGGCATCGGTTCCCTCAACTCCATCTAAAATGGAGTCGTTCCCCTCGCAGGCCAACTCTCCCATTCAGGTAAAGGCCACGGCCAATATCATACCCGAAATTCGGGAAATCGCTAAAAAATCGAGCTATGATCATATTCCGCGAGATTTGGATGCCATTGTAAATCATAAAACAAAATGCCCAAAGATTTTTGTTTATAGGCACGAGAGGGAAACGGGAGCGCCTTTGTTTCCCATGCTTCGGCAAACTTTCTTTTCAAGGGGCATTGCCGATGGGTTGGAATTCAGTGAGGAATCGCCGGAAGGGGCTGAGTATGCGGTTGTCTTTGGCGGTTCATCATTCCCCCCCGCTTTGGAGAGATTCGAAAAGAGAAAGAGGATCTGCCTTTTGATGGAAAACCCGAAAATCTGGGTTCCCTCGCACGAATATCTATCAAAAATGGGAGTTGTTGTATGCCCTTTCCCGATCGATGTGCCACCGGGAACCAGGTTGATTTTACAACAAGCGGCTGTGCCATGGTTTTACGGACTCAAGCTTCGCACGGATGTCGGGTTGATGCATGTTCCGAAGGAAACATCGCTCCAACTGCAGGACCTTGCGCGGATGCAAATGCCAGAAAAAACGAAATTGCTCTCTTGCATATCATCAAAAAAAGTATCGACGGAGGGGCATCGGTGGCGCATCCAACTCGCCGAGGCTTTGCACAAACATTTCGGCAAGGATATCGACCTGTTTGGGTTTGGATGGAATGCAGTCGAGGAAAAACAAAACGCCATCGATCCCTACAAGTTCCATATTGTCATCGAAAATGACGCGAGTGAACACTATTGGACTGAAAAATTAAGCGATGCGATGCTGGGATATTCCATTCCAATTTATGCTGGGGCTTCCAAGGCTCAAACTTACTTCAAGGGGGAATTGTTTTCGATCCCACATGGCGGCGATGTCGGAGAGACAATCAATAAAATCCAAGGATTTATTAATAAGGAATATCGCCCGGATGATTTATACTTAAACAGAAACAATATTTTGTTTAATCATAATATATATTATGCGCTATCAGGAATAATCAAAGGCATCTAGCGCTTTATTATATGAATCAAAAAATATTTCTTCGAAATCTCGAATATTTTTTCTCGGAATTATATGTCATTTTTGTAAAACCGATTAAGACTTTCGTACGGATTGGTCGAAAAAATGATGACGGATATTTGTTGCCTGAAGATTTATCTGGCATTCACTGTTGTTTTTCCTCTGGCGTGAGATAACATGTGATTTTGAGATGGATATGGCGCCTATTTATGGACTGCCGGTTTATATATGCGACCACACCGTCGATGCTTTGCCTATGGACATCCGCTCCTTCATTTCCAAAAAACCGGCATTGGATATGTGAAAAATGCAGAGGAATTATTGCAATCCATGTCTGATTGGGTTGATAAAATCTCAATATCTAATGATGCTGAGTTGCTTATCAAAATAAATATAGAAGTCGATGAATATGGATTTTCCCATTTTGAGAAGCAAGAGTTTCTTTCAAAATTTCGTTATATCATTTTTATATGAGTTATTTATGCCATGTGATTAAGCCGGGTTATTTTGAAGGCCGACTAATTCCGTTTTTAAAGCAAGTCAAGAGAAACTTCGATATCCTTCATATTCATCCTAATAATCATACAGTTTTTGCTGATTTTCCGGTCAGAAAGTGACTGGTTGCTATCAATTAACTCTGGAAAGGAAGAATCTTAAAAAGAACGAAAATCAATCTAGGCAGAATATCGATCGCGATATTTATAAACAACATCCATTGGATGCTCCCTGCATGCCGGACAAACCAGATGAACTGCCGAATATCAAAATGATCAGATGCATGCGGTATCAATTTAAATTATGACTACGAGCCAAATTAATGCGGATAAATCTGTGTTGTTAAATATTTTCAATGATCCGTTTCTTTGCATATCCTTTTCCCAGTTTGGGGAGGATACTTTAATAATCGAAAATTTTGCAACAAAAGTATTTTCGAAACGGAAGAAGTTTTATGTCGACATCGGAGCTTATCATCCCTCTCGATTTTCAAATACAAAAGTATTAAATATGCTGGGTTGGAATGGAATAAATGTTGATGCAAATCCTGATTCCATAGAGCTTTTTAAAAATGCCCGCCCCCGTGATATCAATTTAAACTTAGGGATTTCAACACAAGGCGGTGATTTAAAATTTTATCGTTTTTCTGAAGGCGCGGTTAACACTTTTGATAAGAAAGCAGCTGATGATCTCATAAACAACGGGTGGAAATTTATTGGTCAGCTTTCGATTCCAACATTAACCATTAACGAGTTGCTAGAAAAATATGTTCCTCCAGATGTGTTGGAATCAGGCATAGGCTTTCTTGATATTGACTGCGAAGGATTGGATGCCGGGATCATCGAGATGCTTGATATAACTCGCTTCAATCCCCTGATTATCGCTGTAGAGTCGCATGGCTTTGATCCCCTGAGTCCAATGAATAACCAGATTTGCAAAAAGATTTTGCCGCATGGATATGTTTTGGCGGCATACCTCGGGCCCACACTTTTGTTCTGGAAGCAAAATCCCGATTATTAAGTGATGAAGGAGTTTGTGGCTGGCAGGGTTTTTTCAAAGATATTTTCAGGGCCTTCGTTTGAGCCCGGAATTGTGCTCGAAAATCAATCTGTGGAGGTTGTTTTTTCTGAGAAAATTGAGAAAGGTGTCGATTTTAATAATGCGTTGGATGGTCTCGTGAACATTCCCATATCACCCCATTTCAAAAGAGAGGTTGAGGAGGATTTGCGTTTGCCTGTCCACCGCACTCTTTTCAAACTAACAAACCCTACGATTCTCGTCTTTACTTGGCCAAATGGCGAAACAAGGCATTTTGTTTTGACTCAAGAAGGGAGGCTCCTCGAGAAGAATGATTTCTGGTTAAAATATTTCCATTTTATAGCCCGTGATGGCAACGGCTTCCGGATCAACGGGAATATTTCTGTAAATGGGGTTCTCAAATCACCGGAATCCTTTTATTGGTCACCGGACATGGCCAATTTTTCTCATTTTTTGGTCGACGCTTTGGCTCCATGTGTTGATTTTAGTAAACAATTTGAATTTTTAAAAAATTTACCAATCCCTCAATTCTCAAAAATGCCGGCCTGGCAGGACGAGTATTTTACCGATTTGGGTGAGCGGAAGTTGCTTCAAGGATCGATTGGTTCTTTTGTGGTTTTTCAGCCCGGGGAGCTTTATTTTCCAGTTATCAGCGGAACATTGGAGAGAACACTTGCTATTGGTGCCTATTTTCGATCGCAGGGTAAAATTCCTTATCTGCCAATTACCAAAAGACGCCCCATTTTCTTGACTCGACGCGATGCTAGGTCTGCTCGAATTCGCAACGCACACGAGATCGCCAGTTTGGTAATGAAGAGGGGGGGGCTTTGTGTGGATCCGTCGCAGTATGGAATTAGAAAAAAGCGGGAACTATTTTCAATGAATGCTGTTTTCTTATGTGAAGGAAGCGG
>JBIPMC010000370.1:0-3011 GCA_044369345.1 Terrimicrobiaceae bacterium | reverse complement strand
CGGCTTGGTATCACATCTGAGCAATTGAGAAGTCTTGATGAAGCTAGTTTGAGTGCTCAGAAGCTAGAGAGGGTGCCAGATTATCGGGATGCTTTTTTCAATAGATATCCTGGGCTGATTCCGGTCGCAGATAGAATTTTTGTTCATCATGGCATCCCGAAGTGGGTGCTTAAGGAATACCCTGGTATTTTTACAGCCAGGGAGATCAACGATGTGGAATCGCTTAGAGGCATTTACCGAGGTTTAAATGATGAGTTGCACAATACGTTAATGCATAACGCCTGGAAAAAATTCTTGCGAGACAATCCAGCGGCAACAAGGAGACAAGTGCTGTTGGAGCTAGAGGAGTTGGACAGTAAGTACGGACATCTGTTTGTTCCAACTGAGGGGAAATGACCATGAAGTACTACGCATTGGGTGCTGAGGCTGCTGGGGATTTTGGCGTTAACACTGTGCGTGGGCCGGTTTCTGATCGCCCGCCGAATGTTAGTTATTTTCATTTTCAGTTTGAGCGCTACCCGCATGATGATTTGCTGGAGGCTTTGGCAACGTATATCTGCACGGCGGGATTAGCTGAAGCTCTTAGAGCCAATAAGCTAACCGGTTTTGACATAGGGGATGTGGAAATCAGCTTTGACGAGCAATTTCACATATGGGCAGAACTCCATAAAGGCGAACAGATGCCAGAGTATGTGTGGTTGAAAGTGACTGGTCAGCCGGGGATAGATGATTTTGGAATGGTTCAAGGTCCGTGCAAATTTCCGCTTGTGATATCGGACAAGGCGATGAGGGTGTTGAAGCAGTTCAAGTTGAGTTTTTGTGACATAGAGAACTACACAGGGCAGGAGTTATCGGCCACTGGCTAGGTGAGAGATTTTGCATTTGTGGCTTACAGGCGGTGTTTCCGTCGTCCTGGAAGCTGGAAACCTCAATTTTGTCAGCGTTATAGTCCTGTCGGACACGTTGCACCTGGTGACTGCTTCGCTATCCCCGACCCAGCTAGTATAAACGCAAACTCCCGAAGCAAATGAGCTCCAGGAGTTGTGCGTCTATTTTCGGCATCCCCGAGGGAGAAGTGTTTCAAGCGGCTTTAATTCTGCTGCTGGAAACATATTGGGAGTGTAATCAGGTTTCCGGTGAGCGTACTTAAAGCGGCTTAAAGTGTGACGCTCCAGAGACAATATAAATATGGGCTCGTCGGTTGCTGGCTAGTCTCTTGCTTGTTTACAGGAGCAGTAATTTTGCCAAAATGCGGCCGTTCTGGGTACCCCAAATTAGGGCAGGGATATAAGTGACAACAAGTAGGGAACAATCGTAGTATCAAGGAAACCATACAAGAAGCCCCGAGGTCCTGCGCCAATCAGGATTTTGGGGCTTCTAATATATTTAAATTGAATAAAACATAACGGTGAGTATCAGACGCTCGCGGGTGCAGAGAGAAATTCTTTCGGCGAAAGAAAAGGGCCGGAAATCCCTAAAGTATTATGGGATCGGTGGTCTTGACTGCGAGCTGCGCTAGGCCGGAACCTTAAGGCAAAGTTGAGATTGCAGCGTATGAGCGCCTTAAAATGTAATCCAGCTCAACATTTCGGGAAATAGCGTGCCCAGGGCGGCGAGGGTGGGGAGTTCTCTCTAAACCGAATCTTTCGCAGGCAACTTACCAAAACCCAACCGGGTCTTATATCTCAGAGGAAATCTTTCAAGCGCTACCGCGCCTGGAGGTTTTCCCGTGTCTGCGTATACCGGCGGTGAGAGGGCATTCATATCAACCAAACACGGAATCAAAAAATGAAACGACAAATACAGAAGCTATTAGGCCTGACGGCCATTGCTTTGACAGCAATAGGTCTTGCAGGCTTCTCGACTCCCGCAGCAGCAGCTGTCACAGAAACAGCTATCACGCACACGAATTCCAGCGGTAAGAGCTGGACCTGTTATCAACGCACTGGGGACGTTTATCCGGACAACGGAAATTTTTACTATTGTGGAGATCCTACCTGGACTGCCACCGCTCGCACATCGTACATAAATACGGTTCTTACGGAAATTCGGAATGAACCGCCTTACACACTAAACAAGCTCACAACTGCAACTCTGACAAATGGCGCCTCCGCTCCTGTCAGAATCTTTGCTTTCTGTACTAAGTTCGAGATGGATATTTACAATAATGTAGTTGTTCCTCTGGATTCAACCCAAATCCCGTCCTTCTACAACAAGCCAACAAATGATATTTTCCTTTTTCAGTATGTGACTGGAAATAGCGCTGGTTGCAGTGCGCCAACAAGTGGAGCCAATTCACGTACCCAAGTTACCTTGGTCGCACAAACGCTGAGACACGAGGTTGGGCATTTCGTTGATTGGCGCGTTGACGTTCCTGCTGGACAGGTACGGCACTCTGTTGACGATACGACCAAGCTGTATCGCAAGTATCTGCAAAAAGACATCGACTGGATAAACAGTTCTGCCAACGGCGCCTGTACCAGTGGTCCTGGTGTGGTCAGGGTACTTTTCACGAACGCAACAAGGGATGTGTTTCGGAACAGTCTGGGGAATCTTGTGCCGGTTTGTAATGGCACGACACGAAATGCAGAGCTGAATTCACTCACGAATTTTCAAATCATGCAGAAAATGATGCCGTACTTTGCTGTGACATATACAGACACGGATGTAGAAAACGGCATTGTTACGACTTCCTGGAGAGAGTTGTTTGCTGAGGAGTTTTTGAGAGCAACTGGAGGCGCAAGCACTCAACCGAGTGGAACAGCTACGGATTATTACCTCAATAATGGACTGGAATTCTTCAGGTGCAGTCTTAATTACACTAATACGGTTGGGAGAACTGGCAAAGAACCAGGCGATCCGTCAAACGTCTCACTGTACCTAACAGGGGCTTCAGCTCGCTGCAAATTGCCCTGATTGAAATAGCTTATTAAGTTCAGCAGTGGTCGGGTGTAACAACTTGACCACTGTTTTTTTGGAAACAGACTGTATCTCAGAGAACCTGTAGGGTC
>JBIPMC010000439.1:0-3013 GCA_044369345.1 Terrimicrobiaceae bacterium | reverse complement strand
ATTTTCGTTTCACGTAGCTTAAAAAAAGAAAACTCATGATTCATCATCTGTGAATTGTGTTCATCTGATTCTGATAACTCTGATAGGTCAATTATCTGTCTTTGACTCATGATAATTCTTTCTATGTAGGACAGTATATTTTTATTGAACCAAATTATGTCATGTCAGAAATAAAATAAAATAAGATTAACCGAACTTACGTTGAGTTAAATTAGAATCTCTTTCCGACTCAGAACGTCTTGGCCTAGTTTTTGCTCTCGTAGTTTGAAATGTGAGAATATTTTTTTCCCGTTTGTTCTTCTTAGCTGAATGGTTAAATGTGTAATTACTGTCCGTACTGTCAGAATAAGAAGATGAGTCACTATTTTGTTCCGTGTCATTGTGTGTGTCATTTCTAGCCATGTTGTCGTCATCGTTGTCGTTGATATCTGAGTGATCATGGTTAGGAATGTCGTTGTTGGTAGGTGTATTTTTACTTTCTCCGTATTTTCTCTTTTTGTTGTCTTCATTCTGTCTGATACTGATCACGTTGGCCGTATAATCTTGGTTCAATGCTTCATTGGTGCCACGACTAAATTGCGTATTATTGTATGAATAGTTAGGATCCATTTCGTAAAATAAAATAGAAGCCATCCTTTGATATTGCACCGACGAAAAATTTTTCAGTCTTCCTTGAAATTTAATTCGTTGGACATTATCGTCGTCGTATTCAAACCATGTATTTGTTGTGTGGTCCCTTGTAACAGCAGTATAATGACCTTTGTCCTCCGAGCTAGGTTGATGATTAACAGCTGCAAAAAGTTTGAAATAGCATGGTGGTATAGATGCGTCAATGTTAGTAAGTTCTAACCCTGTAAAAGGATACTGAACCGGATTTTCGATAACTGAGTAATCGTTCCGTTTGCGTCCGATTACGATGCATAAAATTTCTGGGTAGTGACAGATTACGTAGGTTTTTGTTGCTCTTTGCCGAGTGGGGCAATTGTTGCACTCGTAATTCGTCAGTTCGTCATCTTGGTTAGATAAAAAATGTTCGATTAGATTCGTGATGGATATTGCTTTACGCATATCTAACGGTTCCTCATGAAACTGTTGAACTGGGAATTGCAGAATAAGCGTCAAAAAAGGTGTTGTTGTTACGCTCACATTATTACATCCGAGGCAAGTAATCTTTTGTTGAATTTTTCCCGAATCGAACTTCTTCCAAAAATTTGCTATGGTTTTGTATAACTTAGGATCATGAGGATGATTGCTTATCGTAACATTTCCCTCCGATGGAGAAACTTCTTTCAACAGCATTTCTCGCATTAGTCCAAAAAATTCATGTGCGTCAGCTGAATTATTAAAAACGAAAAACAATAGCGGTATATATAAAGGGTCTGTAAGGTATAAAACATTATCATCAATTGAAAAAATGTTCAATAATACTTACATTCATTGTCCTTAAATTCTTGGTGGTAATTTGTAAATAATTGTACAAAGTTTCCTGGATCAACACAATCCGATTGACAAATCATCGTATTGATCAATCTAACAAATTCATAGTTCATCTTGAAACATTTCTTGTCATCTTGCAGAATAACGTTGAAAAGTTGTGTGATATGGTTGGAACTTGCTATTGCCTGTAAAATTGCATTTGAATAGCAAATGACGCTTTGGTTACGTAGGCCGGCATTCCCACACGTAATGTTTCGCCGGCGTGTTGCACGTTGAATCTCTCTCTGAGTTCCATCATATTCTGTCACATTGTCCTGTGATGTGTCAGGATTTGTAGTCATACGTTCCTTTAAATTAATATTTTCTGATATGGCTAACGATGATCTGCTCAATCTATTCTCTGTAACTGATTTCCCATTATCGGATATGTTTGATCTTGTGCATGATTTATAATGATGACGCTGTTTCATTTTCCGCGTAGCCCTTGCATAAAGAGATAACCTCTCGTTCATCTTATCAAGTGTTTTCCGATTTAATATTAAATTTTTTTCCAGCGTAGAAAGACCATTGTTTGTATACAACCAATTGTTATCGATATAGCCACCCGGTTGCGTATTTTGCAAGCAACAAAACGTAATTGTCTCATTCGTGTTATTGATGGAAGTTGAATGTCTATTCGCCATTGTTGTATTTATATCGAAAGTTCCAATGTGCCTATCAACGCGATTCATATTGATGTTTATATCGGTTTCATTCAAAGGTCGCGATCTATTCCACGCCGTTAGTGAATTGTTGTCAAAACATCGAAAATTCTTATCGTGTTGTATGGTGATGATGTTTCCTGTGTCGTTATAGGATGACGGTTGGTGTTGAATGGCACTGTCAGTAGGCGTCGTCATTTTGCTTATAATTAGTGCTGTTCGAAAAAGCTCTTCATCAATAATCATTGCAATATATCATTTTGAAGGGTTTACTACACAGTGTGTAAAATGTGTGAATTTGACCGGCTTTGATACTCCCATGCCCTTCCAACAAATAATCCTATGCCCTTCCAACAAATAAGAAGGCTGCGTTTTAACAAATATAATAATAATAAAGAAATATTAATTACTTCCAGTTCTTGCGGGCTAACTACGTACCTATTTAATGATGACGTGTTAATAGTTCTTAATTACTACTATAATATTAAAACTTGTCATATCCGGCTGTAGCTCATTAGATAATAAACTGTTAATTAATCCTATTACGATATATGTTAACATTTATTCAGTCATTTATATTAACTGTAAAAAATAATTAACAGACATATTATTTCACCTTATAAATATTACTTTTTCCTATTAAAATCAAATTAACATTTATTTAGACGTTTATCTTGAAAGTATCGATACTCCCATGCCCTTCCAACAAATAATCCTATGCCCTTCCAACAAATAGTAAGGCTGCGTTTTAACAAATAATAATAATAAAGAAATATTAATTACTTCCAGTTCTTGCGGGCTAACTACGTACCTAGTTAATGATGACGTGTTAATAGTTATTAATTAATATAATATTAAAACTTGTCATATCCGGC
>JBIPMC010000394.1:0-3013 GCA_044369345.1 Terrimicrobiaceae bacterium | reverse complement strand
CAATAAATCGTTTATATTAGAATATTTACTAATTGACTTTTTATTTTTATTAGTTAATTCATCATGTTTAATCATAGTTTGTTTAACCCTTTCTATTAATTCGGTATCACGTGATTTTACTTCTTTAATATCATCAGAGTTTAAATTTGACTTAACTAACTTTTTTTCGAGAGCGTACTCTATTTCTTCTCTTATTATTTCTCGTATTTTACCAAAAAACTTTTTTGAATCCATTGTATTTACCTTAATAGTTTACAATACTAATAAATATAATTTTTTATCATTTTATCACCAAACATATACAAAATGCCACTCTTCAGCTTTAGCATCACCCCAGTACCAACCAAACTTATCACCATTTAAATTTATCCATTTTTGCGCCTTATGTTTATCAATATTTCCAGCAACATCGATTGCTCTACCTAATCCATGATTTGATGTTCCGGGTACAGCTGCTAATCTGCTATTATGTCCATTTCTTTCCCAACACCCGACTTGTTGATCATACGTTCTATATCCAGATATAGGACCTGATAATCTTATCGTTATACCTTCTGCTTTAGCAGCAGCATGCATTGTATTATAAGCACCAGCTGCTTCATAGTGTAGACTATTTTTACCACCTGATATGTTTACACCGTCTATTGTTGCTAATAATCTATTTGGCAATTTACCATTGGTAGCACCTTCTTTATTTTTACTTTGAATTTTTTTTAATCTAAGGTCAACATTTTTTATATTTTCCGTTCCAGGTAAAACTTTATAGTTCCAACCATACAAGTGTCCTTGATTCGTAACTATACCGGATCCAGTTTTTTGTATAAATTCTCCAGGCTTACCCATTGTTGAGTTGTCTTTCTGTGATTCTTGTTGTACTGTTGTTGCGTCTTGATTTGTTATTACATAACTTGAATTTATTTTTATTTTACCAACACCGGATGTATAAAACGCTGATGGTGGTAGATTATATACTTTTTTAACATATGGTTCCTTCTGTTCTTCTTTTTTAACATACTGTAATTCCGGCTCTGGTTCTTCCCAAGGGTATTTACCTCTAAATTTATCTGACTCCGTTCTTATTTTTTTTATACGTTCTTCGGTTATACTTTCAATATAAGATCCAGTTCTTTCATCTACAACATCAGGTTTAACCATTTTCGATGGTGTGTATTCTAATACACCTTTAACATCTTCTGGTGTAACCTGTGGGTTGTCTTTTTTAATATCACTGTCCATTAACATTATCTCCTTATACCAGGTAATTGGAATATAATAGGTTCTTTTCTCCAAATACCATTTGGATATTTACTTATCCATGAATCATCTAATGTACCATACCATTTCCTAACAGCACTAAGTGTTATTTCTCCTGCTGTTATTACACCATCATTATTAGTATTCCATATAGAATTTTTTCTAAACGCGTCTGCGTCTTCTTCCCGTGTGTATATCACTTTATTCGGATTTGATGTGTTTCCACCAGCTACATACGTATATGCAGCTACTAAATTAGGAACACCATTTTTTTCCCAACCAGGTCTACCTTTATAATATTTTGTAATAAACGGTAATTGTTGAAACGCATTCGCCTGCCTTGGATTTGCAAATCCCTGTTTTATGAACATTGTGTGATTCATCCATTGTATAAGTCCTGCGGCTCGTGATGTTTTATTTTTAGCCATTGGTGATAATCCAGATTCAATTGCCATAACAAACATAAGATGCCAAAATACACAACGTAGTTGTACACATTCATCATAAACAGCACCCAACCAACGATCTCCACCATTAAGTGCAACCTGTTTATACCAAAGCTTTTTGTACCCTGGGTCCGCTTTTAATTCAGCAATTTCTTGTGCTTTTCTTTTTGGATCAGCTGGTGGTGCAGCTGGCAATGGAGTTATTGGTCCTAAATTATAAACACCACCTGATGAATTTACGTATTGACTAGCTTGTCCTTTATATTTAGCAAGTATTCTTATTAAATTTCTGCCACCACGAACGATAACTCTTTTAGTCCCACCCTTCTGTGGTGGTGGATTTGAAACTTTTACATTTGAATTTATCCATTGTGATGATACAGTTACACCGTTTGCATGATCACTACTATTCAACACATGTCCCTTTGGTAATTTTGATGCTATTTCTTTTTTAAGATTACTATCTATCCCTTCAGACGATGTGTCAATACCTTTAGATTGTATGTAATATATATCAACATTTGGTGTTTGTAATATAGATTTACACCGATTCATTGCACCGTCTGTACCACCAATTAAATGTATTATATTCCAAGTATTTGCAGGAGCTTTTTTTAGCAATCCTTCATGTATCATGTTTACACCTGCTGAAAATGCAACTAGTATCTTTTTTTCAGGTGTTATTGCATTACTAGACAATATAGAAGAACATTCGTCCCAGCCGCCATTACCGTCTTTATGTGTAAAACAATTGTATATATTAAAATCAACTAAAGTATTAAATCCATATACCCACATATAGCCGTCAACACCTTCTTTTTTATCACCAGGATACCTACTATCATTTTTACCATTACCTATTTGAGCATCAGTTGCTTTGGTATCTGGCCATGTTAATCCACCTAAAATAAAAATTAATGGTGCATTTTTTGATTTTTTCGAAGATTTAAATGTTCCATATTTTCCACGAAGATTTAAGGGTGGTGATATTATAGAAGAACCAACTATATTTATCGTTTCTATAATTGTTTCGGTTACACTATCAGAACTATAAATGCCATTTACGAAATATGTCTTTTTAACATACGGTTTTGGATCTTTAGTTGATGGTGAATCGAAATACGTTTCAGGTTCAGGTTGTTCCCATGGGTAAGGTAGACGATTAGTTGGAGTAGTTTCTTGTATTCTTTGTGCTCTAGCTTGAACACTACTCCAATCGTCAACAGCTTTATTTTCATCTACTATATCAGGTTTTTGTGTTCCAGTTGGTTTATATTCAAAAAGAGACTCATATTCTTTTTGTCCAAGAGGTG
>JBIPMC010000371.1:0-3013 GCA_044369345.1 Terrimicrobiaceae bacterium | reverse complement strand
TGCTTCGTCGTACTTATCGGCAGGAAAATCAATAATTATACTTCTCTTGACGTTTGAGTTAAAATTTTCTGCTGTTGCATCTATATCCTCATCATCCATATTGATATAATCAGGGAAAACATTGATACCTTCGTTCTTGCTACCCCCTAACTGTTCTAATAACTCATTTAATTTATCATCGGGGAAAAACTCAGATAGATCAACCTCTTGAGCTAAATCATTTAAAATATCAAAATCCCATGTTGAGAAATCAGAAGCGGTATTATCAGCGATCACATACTGTTTCCACTGCTCCTCTGTTAGCCCATTCCTTTGAACTGCAACAATTTGATCTCCGGTTGCTTCGACAATCAGGACATCCTCCATCCCTAATTCCCTAGCTTCGGTTATTGTCCCGTTACCAGCGCGAATGATTCTATTTTCGTCAATAACAATACTGCGACAAGCGCCAAATTCCTTGAGGCTTTTGTTAATAACAGAAGCCGATTCAGGGGTTCGCTTCCGAGGATTCCGAGGTGTCAATTTTAGGTCGGCAATATCAACTTGTTCGATTTTGGGTTTCGTCATAAATCAATAATATCTTATGGTTGATTATGGTGTTCTGTCTATGTTAGCATCTAATTGTCCATTTCGGCACGACTCGGAAGGAGTTCGGAATACTTTGAACAAACCTGATAATACAAGACTAGACCTTTTGATCAAAGCAGTCGAAATTTTAGTCGAGAATCCATACTTGTCCAACGTAAAAGTTGCCAAGTTAGTGGGGTGTGACGAAGGCTCTATTCGGCGATGGAAGAAGTTGGATATATGGAAAGAAGAAGAGCAAAAAATATTAAAAATAAGAATGGAGGTAGCAGGAAATATATTATCAAATATCGTAAAAGGTAATCAGAGTGAGCAAAGAAACCAAAGTCATCAGGATACTCAAAGTCATCAAAATACTCAAAGATATCAGAATACTCAAGGTGTTCGGGAGCAAAACGAGGATGTTAAAGATTTTGATCGGACTGACGTATTTGAAACAAAGAGACGGATTCAGTATCAAGCCAACCTAGAGAAACAGCAAGACGACTTAAAGTTATTCCTAGAGGCAATCAAGGCAACGGGCGTCCAATCGCTAAAGTTAGCAAATAAAACTTATACCGAGTTAGGGAAAATGGATAACCCTGTCAAGGCTTGCCAGCAGGGGACAAAGGCAGGGGTTCATTTTCACGTCCGTACGGGGATGGACGCAGTAAAGGAAGTAGACCGACTCATTGAACGAATCTATCAAATAGATCGGGTTCTTGAGTATATGGAACAACAAATTGGGACAGATGATTATGATTAACTTATATGGGACTACGTGTAACAGGCGAATCTACGGGAATGACAATACAAGAAAACACCCAATTAATACAGGGTGTTTTTGATTGATAAGATAACTCTTAACTATCGGCGTTAAAACCATCTACAATCCCCATCAAATCAGGAATTAAAGATTGAATCTTTAAATATTTTTCCGATAAAGCCCCCTCCATTGCCTCCAGCCGTGCCTCTATGTCAGGGTCAATTGTCGGGGTTTGTCGTGCCTCTAGTTTGGCAATTCTGTCCAGCAGTTCAGCGTAGCTTGATTTGGGCTTTTCAACCTTCCTCTCTAGTTTTACCTCGCCATCGGTTAAGTTTTCAATCCCACTAATCAGGATATCTCTGATCGTTTTTGATTGGTCATAGTTAACGCTCCCCCTGTTGTTAGGGGCTGTGGGGTAATGTTCCCGTCCGTAGGCTTCTATTGCAGTCAGAAGGTCGTCGGGACATCGGAAGTTAATCAGTCTGTTAGCCATAGGTTCTCTGTTTTACTTTGTGGGTTAAGTATAACACAACAATTGGGAATATAGGACACATAACAGGACACATAACAGGACATATAAGTAAAACATTGTGTTTTATGTCTTACCTATAGAAAAGTCTGATGTAAAACACCTTGATAAAGTAAAACAAATCGGTTATAGTGTTGTACATAGGGTAAAGAAAAGCCCTTAAACCACTACGGAACCTTGAAACCATGGATAACTTTGAACGCTTCCTGACCTTAGCAACATCTAAAAGTGTTGATGAAACAAGATTTTGCTATAGCTACTACGACAATGAAGACATTGGTTTTCTTCCTTCAGGCTCGGAATTGCAAATCTACATCAATTTTGACGATAGCGTTAAACTTCGGTACATTGGCCCATCAGCCACAGAAGAATGCGTAGACGAAGAAGTTGAGTTTGGGCGGATGATAACTCTCCCAGAAATCATCAAATGGTTAAAATCGAAAATTAAATAAATCCTAAAACCCCTCCCTAGAGGGGAGTTTCACCCACCTATAACTCAACTGTCTTACTTTTAAGTAAAACCTATAAGTAAGACTAATCTAAAACTACTTGACATCTGTAAAGCATAGCTGTAAGATGTAAGACATCAGAGTAAAACAATCAATACAGTTAACTCTGATAACGCAACACAACACAACACAGTCACTACATATAAGGACAACACAATGCTGTTTACTCAACACATCAACGCTTTGACCGCTTCAGTCGATGGTATCCAATCTCAAATCGAATCTTTAGAATCACAACTCAGAACCTTACGCAGTCACAAAGCAGGATTTGAGTCTGAGTTGCAACAAATCCTAACCTTAGAAGGTGCGGCGGAATCAGCTATCAATCAAGCTCAAAGTTTCCTCAACGCCGCCGATTCTATGGGACGGACTGACTTGATTGAAACCTTCTGGGAGTCAATGGATGCTATGCTATCACCAGTTACCTATCAACTCCCAGAATCACCCGAACCCGAACCCGACACACCGAAACCAGAACCCATTAACCCGATAGAACCCGATACCGATGATACAGACACCATCACGGTTGACCCTATCCCAGAATCACCCGAACCCGACACCGACACACCGGAATCAGAACCCGATACTACACCGGAATCAGAACCCCGTAACCTTGCTGTTGAGTGTGCAGTGTTTAACCCTTCT
>JBIPMC010000292.1:0-3021 GCA_044369345.1 Terrimicrobiaceae bacterium | reverse complement strand
TTTTATACCAGACATGGGGATGGGCGGAGCTGTTGTATCCGATGTTGTTATACACAATGCGGCGGTAACCCTCGCGCAGCTTCAGCCCGCCCTGAAGAAACACATTGTTATAAATTTCGTAGTTGGTGGATCCGTCATCGAGGTCCACATCCCAGCCGTGGTCGCAGCGCCACCGGCTGTTGCGGATGATGGTCGGCGTGCCGGCATCAAGGAAAGGCAGGTCGGGTTTGAGAGCCACGGCCTTGTCCACCGTCGCGCGGTTTTTATCCCAGAAACGGTCGCGCCCCCAGGAGTTGAATGAGCCGTGGTCGTGGGTCTCAAGAACGGTATCGAAGACATCGCAGCCCTCGATAAGATGTCCGCCCCAGGTCCCCTCGCTGATATTAATGCCCGAGCGGGCGCAGTCGTAGATCGAGCTGTCGCGCACCGTGATGCCCTTTGACATCGAAATCTGCACTGCGGCTGGTTGGCGCTCCACGCGGCCGATGCCGTGGATAAGGCAATCTTCGACGACCGAATCGGCGGGATAGTTGTCGCTCTTCGGGCCGGGGGTGGGATCAACCTTGGTGAGATTTTGGGACTGGTTGTATTCGAACAGCGGATCGCGCACAGCGGCGGGATCGCCCACGAAACACACGCCGCTGGCTCCGGTGTCGTGAATGTGGCAGCCCTTGATCAAGACACGGCGGTTGTAGTTGTTCACGAAAATGGCATTGCCGCCGACCTGATCGAATTCGCAATCGAGGATGTCGATGTCCTCGGTGCCGGTGAGCAGGAACGCGCCGCCGCGGTAGATCGTCCAGTCCGAGCGCAGGAGGGGTTCCTTGCAATCCATGAAAGTGCGCGCCGCGTGCCGCACGGTGAAGCCTTGAAGCGTGATGTGCTTCACGGGTTTCTCCATCGTGCCGTTGAATTCCACCAGATGCTGCAGGCGGACGACTTCCACTTTTGCCGTGGCCAGATCGGTTCCCTGAGTAGGCAGGAAATAGATGGTCGAGGTCTTGCGGTCGTGGAACCACTCGCCGGGAGCGTCGAGTTCCTCAAAGATATTTTCCACCATGCGGAAATCCTTGTGCATGCCCATCTGGCGGTTGTTCTGCCAGCCACCCTCGTAGGTCACATTTCCCTCCGCGTCTTTGCCGGTGATGCGGTAGTGGTAGCCACCCCAGCGTGAGGAATGCATGGCGTGGATGAAGCCGCCTGTCGGGTCCGCCCACTTCGCAGCGCGCTTTTTGGAAAAAGCATCTGCCGCATAGCCTTGGTAGGCGTCAGTTTTTTTTGCGGCATCGTAATTCGGGTAACGGGCCATGCGCTGGGCCTTGCCGTTGATGAAAAGCTGATCGATCTCGAGCCCCTGCGGCGTCACGGCTTGGAAAATCCCGTCGCGGTAGGGCTTCCACGCGAACTGGAGTTCCGAGCCACCGCTCAGGATGGCGCGGCTTTCGTTCATCGCGCGATAGACTACGGGAAACTCCGCGCTGCCCGAATCCTCGGGAGTGAACACCAGGGTTTCCGCGAGGTGGTAAACCCCATCGCCGACATGAATGGTGACCGCTTCCTTGCCCGCTGCCTTTCTTGCGGCATCGCGTGCCGCCACCAGCGTGGCGAGAGGCTTGGCCTCGGTGGCGGGATTGGTATCGTTGCCATTCGGGGCGACATGAAGGTCAAGCGCGAGGGCGTGCCCCGTGAGTGCAAGTGACATGACGCCCGCGAGGGCCTGTGAAGCGATAAGTTTTCTGATTCGCATAGAGGATTGTGTTGTTTTCAAAGAATTCGTTTTCGTGGGAGTTGATTAGTTCTGCAGGTGTGGGGCAAGATACCCAAGGTTTTTAAGGAAGGCATCCAGGGCTTGGAGAGTTGTGCGCAACAACCAATTCCTCGGCAATCCCCTCGGCTCATGGTTGAAAGGTAAGAGTTTTGGGCGTTTGGTTGCGCACGATTTTCAGTGTGAGCGGGTGCTTGTCGAATTGTTCGGCGAGCCTTCGGACTTGCCCGACCTTCTCCACGCAATGACCGTTGATTTGCAGCAGGAGGTCACCGGTCTCCAATCCGGCGCGAGCGGCGGCGGAGTCCTTCGGCACCTCGATCAACGCCACACCGCCTGCATCCTTGGCGATGCCGTAGGCGGAGAACGCCTCTTCGCCGAGATCCTGCAAGCGCGCTCCGAGCCACTCCCCGGTGTTGGGTGCGCGTTTCTTTTTCTCGGCTTGCATCGGTGGAATCTCCGGCGTGCGGGCGATTGCTTTGAGCGAGGCTTTTTTGACGCCAAAGCGGTCCATCGGGAAATTTTTGAAGCCCAGTTTCAACGCGGGGGAATCCTCGCGCACGCGGAAGTCACCTTTGGCGGGATCGATAAAAATCGGATCGCCGACGAGGGAGTTGGCGTCCCACCCTTTGTCCTGCGCCTCCTTCAAGGCGAAATCGGCTGCGAAAAGGTTATTGTCGCTCGTTCCACCCCACTTGTCTTTGGGCATGCGGGCTGGCCTGTAGGCGGCCATCCAAATGTTGTTCTTCAGGGAGTCCTGGCTGTTCTTATACCACACATGAGGGTAGGCAGTGCTGTTGTAGGCGATGTTGTTATACACAATACGGCGATAGCCCTCGCGCAGCTTCAGCCCGCCCTTGAGGAAGACATTGTTGTAAATTTCATAGTTCGTGGATCCGTCGTCGAGGTCCACATCCCAACCGTGATCGCAGCGCCAACGGCTGCTTCGGATGATGGTCGGCGTGCCGGCATCGAGAAAGGGCAGGTCGGAATTTTGCGCCACGAGCTCATCGGTCTTTGGGCGGTTTGTGTCGAAGAAGCGGTCGCGTCCCCAGGAGTTGAACGAGCCGTGGTCGTGGGTCTCGAGAACGGTGTCGAAGACATCGCAGCCCTCGATCAGGTGTCCGCCCCAGGTTCCCTCGCTGACATTGATGCCCGCACGGGCGCAGTCGTAGATCGAGGTGTCGCGGACAGTGATGCCTTTTGACATCGAAATCTGGACGCCGGCCGGTTGGCGCTCCACGCGGCCGATGCCG
>JBIPMC010000454.1:0-10104 GCA_044369345.1 Terrimicrobiaceae bacterium | reverse complement strand
TCGGATGCGCCTTCGCGTGCAGAACCGGGCAAGGTTTTAATGACTGAACGATCTGATTCTGTATCATTTATTGGTGGCTTAGATGATTATTCCTCTTACCGCCGCCGCCGATTGGAGAGATATTCCAAGGCCTTCCCTACCGGTGTTTTTCGCGGTCGAGGTTGGCCTTTGGGTTTAATCGAGGATAGAGAATTGTCTCCGCTTTATTTGCGAACGCAAATTGGTTTTAACATCCATCGCACGACGGGTCCGATCAATCGCCGAATGTTCCAACTGCCCGCCCATGGGGTGATGCAAATTTGTGACAACAAAACGGGGCTCGGGCAGATTTTTGAATTGGGCAAGGAAGTGGTTGGTTTCGATACCATCGATGAAGCGATTGAGTTGACGACGTATTATTTGAAGCACGAAGCCGAGCGTGAATCCATCGCACGGGCCGGCTACGAGCGGTTTTGGAAGGACTACCATGCCGAAGCCAATTGGGCACGGCTTCGCGATCAACTACTCGAATGGGGCGTAAAGCCTGGCGAGCGGAAATCCGGAGTGAAGCAAAAGCTACCTTCGCGGAATGTTGCTTACTTTTTTGGTGGTGCGAGGAAATCAATCCAAGACGAAGCGCAGAGGTTGGTTCGCGCCGCCAAGGCGGCGAAGAGGGATTTTCTGCGCAAAGACCCGTGGTGGAAAATCTACGAGCGCGTTTTTACCAGCGAGTCGGTTTATTTGCCGGAATACTCCGAAAGTGGCACAGGCGGTTCGGTTGCGAAGGGCGCTCAAAGAATGGCAGTTGAGAGGCCCCTCCTACATCAGCATGCCTCGCTCACTCCCCAAGAGGGTGCGCTGAGATGGGCGATCACGCAATTGATAGGAGGCGCGACGCAAATCGGAATCTTTGATCCACTCGGTGAGGAATTGGAGCGCTACGCCTCCGTTGACCCGAACCGTCGGATCGTGAGAATTGCTAATCCTGACAATTTTTCCGAGACTGGATTTGATTTATTGCTCTGTATTCCGGATTGGAAAGATCCCAAAGCATTTGCGAACGCCCTGCGCTCGTTTTCGAAAATGGCTCAAGCAGCAGTCGTTGGTTTCCCGATCAAGACGAAAGAAAATGACGAGCAGAATTTGACCCTACCCAATCTGAATGCGGAAGCCGTCTTTTGGATGCTGGAGGCGCTTTATGAAGATGTTGCCATTTTCGAAATGCCGGACCCCGTAGTGCCTTGGCTTGAGCCCATCAATTTCGGAGGAGAACTAAAATCTTTAGTCGCTAAAGTAAAAATACCGCGAATTTCCTGATCAATATATGTCTTTGCTTGGAAAATGTCGCCTTTGGATGGCTTACAATATCTATCTTGGGTTCCATCCCCAACCCGAGCGCGTCCTTCACGCTTGGTTGGAACGCCAAACTGGGATGCGCGTGGCCCAAGGCCCGTTTCGTGGAATGAAGTTGGTGAATGCGGCTTTCGGGAGTTCGCTCATGCCCAAAATGGTTGGCACTTATGAGTTGGAAATCCAGAAGGACATCGAAGACTTGCTGGAAAACAAATATCGATACTTCATGGATGTAGGGGCGGCAGAAGGTTATTACGCGGTTGGGATAGCCTTGCGAACGTCTCACCAAGAGACCCAAACCTTCGCCTACGATATCGCAACTGAATCGGCTGGCACCGTGAAACTAGCTGCAGATTTGAATGGGGTCTCTGGAAAAATCGAGATGCGTGACCTTTGCGGCCTCAGTGATTTTGAAATTGCGAAAACTGGACGAACTCTTGTGATTTGCGACATTGAAGGGGCAGAAAAAGACCTATTGAATCCCGATGTGGGTCCAGGTTTACGGCTTTGTGATATTGTCGTGGAGGTGCATGACGGCCCAAGCCGGCATGACATTCGCGACCTGCTTCTCGAAAGATTTCGGAATTCGCACCACATTGTTCGCCGTAATGCAGCGCCACGGCACTCACGCGATTTGGGATCATTCAGGTGGAAGCTTCCCAAAAAACTCGCCCGTTCTCTGATGAATGAGGGCCGAAATTTTGGAATTGAGTGGCTTGTGATGAAAGCGAAACGAGTTTCTGAGGATTGATGGCGCCAGAGCTCCAAAAACAATATTCAGCTGTTTGGGTGGTTACGGGAGAAAAATATGTCCCGTGGGGGTTGGCCAGCGCGGCGTCGTTGCATGTTTTGCATCCTGAATGGAAATTGGTTTGGCTGGTTTCAGACTCTGCAGCAAGGCGTGTGCAAGATTTGATGCCAGATTTTTTAAGAAACCGATTGGAAATACGCGTTGCCGCTGAATCCGGTGAGTCGGAAAAAGAGGCGAGCCGCCGGCTTAAGGTTCAAGCCCGCCGGTTGGTGAAAGGGGATTTTTTTCAGATCGATGCAGATATTATTTTTGCACGCTCTTTGGATTTTGATTGGACGAGCGTGCCCACGATGGCGGCAGCCCCAAATCGAGAGACCATTGGAGATTTTAAGGAGGATCCGATCAATGGCTGGGCGAAAGGGATTTTTTTTACCATCGGATGGCGGATGCCGACTCCCTATTTCAATACAGGCTTCATCTTTTGGAAGGATCTCCCAGAGGCCCATGAGTTCGCGACTCAATGGGAGAGGGAGAGGAGCGAATTTCTGCTACGCACGGGCCACTGCATCGACCAGCCGGCTTTTAACAAGGTTGCAGGTGAGCGGGGGTGCGTGACCGTGCTGGATTCGCGCTTTAATGCTCCCGTCATTACACTGCCGCGCCTCTCAAAGGGTGCCAGCTGTTATCACTACTACGCTGCTTTAGGTGATGAGACTGGGATTAATTGCACCGCGCTCGCCCGACTCGCCGCAAAAATCGAGAGCAAGGAGGGAGATGTTTTCGAGGAAATCCGCAAATTTCAGTTGAATCCAAAGCCTTTTGTCGGTTGGGGAGCGCATGAGCAGCAATACTGGCATGCTGGGCAATGGCGGAATTATGCCGAGCGCAAGCTGCGGGTGGGGTGGGATCATTTGAAGAAAAAGCTGAAGGGCGCGTAGCGCCAGGAGATAGGCCCAGTGAAGTAGCAGACGCCCCTAGTGGACTATGTCAGAGTCCACAGGGCAATGCACTTCACGGGCCAAGGAGGTAGTAGATAGGAAAAAATGAGGAGGGCGCGGAGAAATATTAAAAAAAAGTTGATTTGTATTTAAAATTGTAAAATATTTTCCATATGAAAACGACTCTGGATATTCCAAGCGGCTTGATTAATGAGGCAATGAGACTGGCTGGGGCGAAGACGAAACGCGCGGCGGTGCTGGCTGCCTTGGATGATTTTTCCAGACGCGGTCGTATGCGCGAGATGGCCATGCGTTTGGGAAATTCCGACACATTCATGACGGCTGCGGACTTGGAAATCTTGCGCCTCCAGGAGAAACCGGAATGACTCTTGTCGATACATCCAGTTGGATTCCATACCTTCGCCGTGATGGGGAGCCGGAAATGAAGGAAAAAGTCCGCGCTTTGCTTTTGGATGGGGCGGCGGTTTTATGCCCTGTGGTTCTCGCGGAGTTATGGATGGGGGCGGGCTCGAAAAAGGATCAAGACGACTTAACGGATTTGAGTGCAGTGTTGCGTTGCTTGCCAATGACGGATGAGGTATGGGAATGTTCGTTTCGCCTTGCACGCGTGTGTCGGGCCAAGGGAACCCCACTTCCCTCAAGCGATTTAATGATTGCTTCCTGTGCGTTTATCCATGGTGCGAAAACATTGGCGAAAGATACGCACTTCGAAACTTTGGAGAGATACCGTGATTTGGTAAAATAGCGGATGGCGGAGAGTCGCAGGTGATAGGCCCAGTGAAGTAGCAGTCGCACTTCACGGGCCAAGGAGATAGAAGATAGGAAGGCGGCGGGCTGCCGATAGCTGAAAGCCGATAGCTGATGGCTGATGAAAAAGTGAAAATGGGAAAAAGCCGAACACCCGCGCGATAGCGCAGAGCTTGAGGGCGAGACAAATGTGTGGCCCAGAGAGGGCAACCGTAGCGTAGCGGAGCAATGTGGAAACGGTGGAAAGTAGAAACTTGGCCTGCAGGCGAGAAAGAGGAGGGCGCTGAGCGCCAGTTAGATGGTAGCCTCAGCGAGGTAGCGTCTGCACTTCACGGGGCGAGCTCGAGGTAGAAGATTCACATGATCATGGATGACACAAGCGCTGGGCTTGACATTTGGAATGTGTAATTTTAATTCACGGCATGAATAAAAACCATTCGCGCTGGCTGGAGCCTCTCTTGATTCAGGCGCTATCGGTTTTTCCTGTTGTGGTTGTGGCTGGGGCCAGACAGGTGGGCAAAACGACACTCGTCAGAGATTTGTGTCCAGGTCCGAAGCGTAAGTATTACACATTAGATTCGCTGGATATACTATCACAGGCACAGGAGAATCCAGATTCCCTGCTGGAAGATTTGCCGGTGACATTGGATGAGGTGCAGCGCGCGCCGGAATTGTTGCTAGCAGTGAAGCGGGCGGTGGACCGAGGGAGGGTTGCGGGCGGGATTTTGCTCACAGGTTCAGCGAATTTTTCGTTATTGCGTTCGGTGGCGGATTCGCTGGCGGGTCGAGCGGTCTATTTGGAGCTTTCGCCTTTTTGCAAAGGCGAATGGGAGGGGAGCAGGAAAAGTCTCGATTTGATAGATGGTCTTTTTAGAAAAAAGTTGGATATCGATGCCTGGGTGGGGCCGCGTGTGGATTGGCGTCAAATGCTGTGTCGCGGGGGATTTCCCCCGGCATTGGAAATCGAGGATGATGCTGCGCGAGGGATGTGGTTTGGCGGATATGCGCAAACCTATTTGGAGAGGGATTTGAGACAGCTGAGCAATGTGGGCAACCTTGGGGATTTTCAAGTGCTCATGCGCTTGGCGGCGGGGAGAACAGCTCGATTACTCAACGAATCCGATCTGGCGAGGGATGCGGGAATTTCGCAGCCAACATGCCATCGGCATATGCAATGGCTTGAGGTGGGTTGTCTTACTTCTCGCTTGGAGGCATTTCATGCAAATGCATCGAGCGGGATGCGCAAAGCCAAAAAACTGATGTGGCAGGACGCAGGGTTGGCTGCTTGGTTAGCGGGGATTCGTTCTCCAGAGGATGTCGCAAACCGCCCTGATGAGGGTTTTTGGTTGGAGCAGGCGATATTTCAAACTCTTCAAGTCTGGCGTGGCATGGATTCAAGCTCTAGACGGATCACCCATTGGCGAGATGGGGGAAAGAGGGATGTGGACTTTGTTCTTGAGACTCCACAGGGTGTAGTGGGGGTGGAAATCAAAGCCTCACAGAAAGTAACCCCATCGGATTGCACGGGGCTTCGTGCATTATCTGCGGCCATGCCAAAAGGGCGGCCGTTTTTGCGCGGAGTCGTTTTGCATGGCGGAACAGAGCCGAGATCGATGGGGGAAGGCATTTATGCCCTGCCGTGGAGGAGCCTGGTTTAGAAAAAAACCAGAAACAGAAGAAAAGCGTCGTAAGGTGACGGGATTTCTTTGAAATTTAAGATAGGCATTTGGAAAACAAAACATTTTACGCGCATTTTGGGAAACCAACCAAAATCAAATCAGCCGAGGAAACCCGGCGTTGACACTCGCTGTGTTGCTGTGTAGCATGATTGCATGAAAACGATCAGTTTGACCGATGAGGCTTATGAAAGACTTAAATCTTGGAAGAGCCCAGAGTGTGATTCTTTTTCCAAGGTGGTGCTTGAAGTGATTCCCAAGAGGGGGACTGCGGCTGATATGGAAAAAGCGTTCCAATCGTTAAAACCTCTCACGGCTGAGGAAGCAAAGCGGATCGAGGAAGCCATGGGATGGACTAACTCTTGGGACAATGTGTCCGATACTTGGTCGAGCTTGGCGACTGGGGAGAAACATGCGAGTTGACCGTTTGCTGGACGCCAATTTTTTGATTTCGCGGTGGCGGCAAGGCGAGCGGAGTGCCGCTGCAACTTGGCTCAATACGAATGGAGATTTGGTTTTGGGAATTTCTTGGATCGTTAAGGCGGAATTTTTGCGCGGGGCTGAGATCGCCGGGCATGACCGAGAGGGGATCAAAGATTTCCTGACGCGTTTTCCCACCGTGTGGCCGGTCGATGAGACGCTGGAAATTTACGCCTCGCTTTACACGGCGTTGAAAAAGCGCAACGAATTGATTGGCCCGCATGATCTTTGGATAGCAGCTTGTGCTTTGCAAAAAGCTGTTCCATTGGTTTCAAGAAACAAGACGGAATTTGAGCGCGTGCCTGGTTTGGCCCTCGAAAGTTATTGATCCCAAGTGCCGAGTCTGGGAAAAAACCTGAACCCGTGCCTGCGGGTTGCTGGCTGGGAACGAATCAAGCGGGCGGCTGCAGCGGTAAGCTGAATAAAGAGCCCGCAGGGTGAAACAGGTGGTGTCCGATAACTTCAGCTAAAAGAAGAGGTCATGGTAGTAAGCTGTGTCTGAGTAACAACCAACACCAAGGAACCATGACCAAGAAGAATATTAAGCCGAGGGCGGAAGCGATCAAATCGATAATTGAGCAGAACGAGGAATATTTGCGACCACTTGTGCAGATGGTGGTGTAGGAGATTTTAGAGTCGGCGATGGCTGAGCACTAACCGCTGTAAGAAAAAAATGGGGAAGTTTCTTTTTATTACTACTAAAGGTGAATGGGGGGGGAGCGAGCCTCTTTGGTGCGAGGCTGCGCAGAAAGCGTTAAGGGAGGAGGGCGATGTCACGGTGGCCTTGCCTCAAGTTGCTCGATTGGCGCGCCCGATCGAGGAATTGGCTGCCAAGGGAGCAAAGGTGGTAATGCGCCCGCCGAGGGCGAGGCCTACATGGCCCAAGCGGCTGGAGTGGAAAGCGAAGGGAATCCGTGAGCCAGAGACGCAGTGGTGGAGGAGTCGCTTTCCGGAGCCTTTCGATGTGATTTGTGTGAGCCAAGGGGGAGCTTATTGCGTGATGAACATGCCGGGATTATCGAATTGGTTGATGGAGATCGACACGCCATTCGTGCTAGTGGGTCATAGTCATCGGGCTTATGCTTTGCCGGCGGGAGAGTGCAGAGGCACGATTCGGAGTCTATTTGATAAGGCGAGCAAAGTTTGTTTGGTAGCGCAGGATCATGTGGGTGCGGTCAGTCGGTTTTTGGGGATAGAGCTGCTGAATGCGGTGGTGGTTCAAAATCCGGTGAACTTAACTAAAGCAAAAGCAAAAACAGATTTTTCCGCAATCGAGCATCTTGGCAGATGCGAGATGGAGCAACAGATGGTTGGCCCGAAGGGCGAGGGAGTGGGAACGAGCGAGTCAAAGGACACAGAGGGCAAAGAGGAGAAAGCAGGGCTGAGTTTGGCAAGCACGGCGTTTTCAAATCCCTTCACAAGCGAGCTTGGACGGGATTCTGAAAATACATCGCTCACTCGCTCCGCGAGTGGACCTACTTTTCTGCTCGACACCAGTTACTCGCCACTCAATAGAGCGCCGGAGGCGCTGATGGCCTGCGTGGCGCGGTTTGAGGTTCGAGACAAAGGGCAGGATTTGCTCTTGGAGGCACTAGCCGATCCTGTCTGGCGGGAGCGGGATTTTCGTTTGGATTTTTTTGGATCTGGGCCGGATCGGGAGATTTTGGAGGATTTGATTTCGTTTTACCGCTTGGGGGACAAGGTAAGGATTGTTGGGTTTGAGTCGGATATTCGAAAAATTTGGGGAGACCACGGGCTCTTGGTTTTGCCCTCGCTTTCCGAAGGCACGCCGATCAGCTTGATTGAGGCGCAGTTGTGCGCGCGGGCTTCATTTGTAACGCGAGTGGATGGGAATCCGGAGTGGGTGGAGGAGGGAAAGACGGGTTTTTTGGCAGAGGCACCGACGGTGTATCATCTACGCTTGGCGCTGGAGCGGGCGTGGGAAAACCGGCATCGTTGGGCGGAGATGGGGGAGGCCGCGCAGGCGTCATGTCTAGCGAAGCGAGATCCAGATCCGGCGGGGACGCTTCTGCGTCTGATGAAAGCAGCGGCAAAAGCGTAGGGAGGCGCGGAGTGCCAGGAGATAAAAGATTTGAAATAGGGTCACGGAGAAATATTGGCAAAAACCTGATTTGTATTTAAAAATGTAAAATATTTTACATATGAAAACGACTCTGGATATTCCAAGCGGCTCTATTAATGAAGCAATCAGACTGACTGGGGCGAAGACGAAACGCGCGGCGGTGCCGGCTGCCTTGGATGATTTTTCCAGACGCGGTCGTATGCGCGAGATGGCCATGCGTTTGGGAAATTCCGACACATTCATGATGGCTACGGACTTGGAAACCTTGCGACTCACCTGTTTCTGAATCGCCCCCCTCGTCCCGCGCGCGGCCCTGCTTGGCAGCGTGGCCGCCAAGGACGAATATCGGAGAGCTGGCCAGTAAAATCCATGTTGACATTTTTAGGTTAAACCATACTTATGGCTAAGTGAAGACGACGCTAACCATTTCGGACGATCTATTCCGACAAGCCAAAGCCTATGCGGCTTTGCGCGGGCAAACATTTGGAAATCTCATTGAGCAAAGTTTAAGAAGGGTATTACTGGATTCGCCTTCGAGTCGTGATTCTTCCAGGCATTGGGTGCAAGATTTGCCCCGCCTTTCTGCATCGGCAGCAGCTGATTTGGAAAAAGCTGTGAATGCTCCGGATTTTCGCACTGTGGAACCGGAGATGTGGAAATGATTTTGGATACGAATGCGATCAGTGCGCTGGCCGAGCAAGACAAGGCGCTTACAGAGTTGGTGAAAACGGCGCCCCGCGTTGCTGTGACAATTATTTCCCTTGGGGAGTATGCATTTGGGATCAGCCAATCTCGACACCGAGCCGAATTGGAAGCTTGGCTGGATGCCTTGGTGCTGAGAGTCGATGTCCTTCTTTTGGAGCAGAAAACATTGCCATTTTACGCGGAAGTGCGTTCTCGGCTCAAAGTGGCCGGCACCCCGATCCCGGCAAATGATTGTTGGATCGCCGCGCTGGCGCAACAGCACCGCTTGCCAATCGTATCCCATGACCAGCACTTTGATTCCGTGAAAGGGGTTCAGAGGATCGGTTGGTGAATTTCTGGGCGCGGCTTTCAATTCGCCTTCGACCTTTGGTGCGTTTATTACCCGCCACCCGCAACGGCGCCGTAGGCTCTTCCCCTCGCCCTTCCCACCCCTCAGTATATTCTTACAGGTGGTTTTCCTTCAAAAAAACTCTGGATTGCTTGGAGCAAGTTTTGATTCCTCAGGCTGCCGGGGCGTCGAGGGGAATGATTCGGAGGCTTTTTGAAAAGGCGGAAAAGGTTTGTTTGGTGGCGCAGGATCATGTGCGCGCTGTGGAGCGTTTTTTGGGGAGGGAGATTTTGGAGGATTTGATTTCGTTTTACCGCTTGGGGGACAAGGTAAGGATTGTTGGGTTTGAGTCGGATATTCGAAAAATTTGGGGAGACCACGGGCTCTTGGTTTTGCCCTCGCTTTCCGAAGGCACGCCGATCAGCTTGATTGAGGCGCAGTTGTGCGCGCGGGCTTCATTGGTAACGCGAGTGGATAGGTATCCGGAGTGGGTGGAGGAGGGAAAGACGGGTTTTTTGGCGGAGGCACCGACGGTTTATCATCTACGCTTGACGCTGGAGCGGGCGTGGGAAAACCGGCATCGTTGGGCGGAGATGGGGAATGCCGCGCGGGCGGCGTGTTTAGCGAAGCGCGATCCGGATCTGGCGGGGACGCCTCTCGCGCTACTGCGCAAGGCCGCAAATCGCTGATAGCGGGACAAAAAAAACTGTGATTTTTTTATGAATATCAATGCATATTTAAGCGTCATTCGACCGGATCACTGGTTGAAGAATGTGTTCATTCTTTTTGGCCATGGAGCGGCTTTTGTGCTGCTTGGCATGCACTTGAGTTGGCATGTAACTTGGCTGGTGGTCCTTTCGCTTTTGCCGGCGTGTTTTGTAGCATCGGCAAATTATGTTTTGAACGAGATTTTGGATGCGCCTTTCGATCGCTTGCATCCGACGAAAAAGGCGCGTGCGGTGGCAAGCGGTGACGCAAAGGAGCGCGTTCTCTGGGTGTTGATGGGGCTTTTGCTCGTTGGTGGATTTGTTGTGGCTTGGCCT
>JBIPMC010000372.1:0-3025 GCA_044369345.1 Terrimicrobiaceae bacterium | reverse complement strand
GCGGCTGCCGCCTCGCCCGCTGCCCACTTCGTCGCGGCACTCGCCCTCCCCGGAGCTGGCCTTTATTTCAAGCCCGCAGAAGGGTAAAGAGGGCCTAGGGTAAAGTCCTCGAAAGGCGGAAGCCGACGTCGTCGCCGCGGCCGCCCGGCTCGTACCTGAGGCGGCGCGCCGAGCGGCAGCGGACGGCGCCGTTGAACCAGCTGCCGCCGCGGAAGACACGGTACGCGGCCATGTCCTGCCCCAGCCACGCCCGGCCATCGGTTGGCGCACCATTATAGTTATCGTGCCAATGATCCTCGCACCACTCCCAGACATTGCCGTGCATGTCATGGATTCCCCAATTATTGGCCCTGCCAAGACTGCCTACTGGAACTGTCTTTTCACGATTGAGACCCTTTGGCCCATTTCCATACGGATAGTTCCCGTCGTAGTTGACGATATCGGGGCTGATCGTCTGGCCAAAGGCAAATGGCGTCGTCGTCCCGGCCCGCGCCGCATACTCCCACTCCGCCTCGGTCGGCAACCGGTAGCCGTTACTGCCGGTCAGTCCCAGCTTCTCATTCAAGCGGCGACAGAACTCCTGCACATCGTTCCAACTGACGTTCTCGACTGGCAATTTGTCACCCTTGAATCCTGATGGATTACTTCCCATCACCGTCTGCCAGAGCTCCTGCGTCACCTCGTGCTTCCCAATCTCAAAACTACGCAGCGTTACCTGATGCTGCGGCCCCTCATCGGCCTCTCTACCTTGCTCATCAGGTGGAGAGCCCATCATAAAGCTGCCGGTGGGGACGGTCACCATCTCGATGGGCGGCACTGAAGATCCGCCAGTTGGTGGTGGCTTGTTGTCACCGCCAATATTCCAGACGGCAATCAAAGCAATCACCAGTAAGAGACCGGCACCGGCGATAAGAAAATGTCGCTTCGCTGGGGGATCTGTCTGCAGTTCAAATTCCGGACTTATGTCATCGCCTGGCGAGGCTTTAGTATCAGCTGAGGTGTCAGAGGATGGACCTATCCACTCTTGCCAGGTTTCGACTTCAGTCGCTCTGTGATTTCCAGGCTCCTTAGACGGCACGTTCTCTGCTGCGATCTCCTTCTCTGACAAACTGGCTATTTCTTCAACGGACTCGCGATCTTTGTCTGTCTTGCTCCCAGGCAACTCGGCGTTCACCTGAATTGGATCGATCTCTACTTTTATTTCGATGTCAGCTGGCTCTGCCCATACCGTAGTCGACTCAATCTCTGCTGTAACCCTCTCCTCAGTCTGGTCAGGCGTCGAGCTTTGTGGCGGTGAATGAACAAACGCTATCTGTGCCTGGGGACTGGGCCCAGGTTTTGACGTAACCTCGTTCCTTCCGATCTTTGCACTTATCGATTCAACGAGGTGCTGAAATTCTGTATCACTTTCGCTCCCTGTCCATTCAGACAGATCAACTGCCTGGATGAGGCCAAACCCAAGTGGAATATCAACGTGATCAATCCTGGCGGGAAAAAGTGCATTCCTGCTCTTCCCATAGGTGGCTTCCTCACGCACCCAGTCAGAATTTATCGAATTCAGCGACCAGACAACAATCAGACACTTTGCCCCCTTCAGCTCACGATCGATCATTCGGTCGAAAGTATCACCGGCGAGGGTTCTCCGATCCCACCAGACGGACCAGCCTTCACGTTCCAGGGCGAGCACCAATGGCTTGACTCGTTCCTTGTCCTTACTGGAATAGCTGAGAAATATATCGGCCATCTCGGTCTTTCTCTTACTTTTTTTAGCTTCAATCTTCAGAAATGGGAGCAGAATATTATCGAGAAGAAACATCTGCAAATACCATCTGCAAATATGATCCGTTAATATAGTTTGTCCATTCCTAGGCTGCGGCTATGAACTCTTATTTATCAGAATTTTCAATAAATTGCCAGCGACTCCCAGGAAACCTAAATCGGAACAGGCAACATTGGGACACTGCATAATGGAATCGCCGCGAATCAGTGACGTTTTTCAATGTTGCCTGTTCCGATGTCGGCTGTTTCTATAGTACTCCCCGTTGTCTATACCAAAAATCGGCAAAATTAAGGTGGATTGATGATGCCCTTTTTGGGCCTGAAGCCGATTGACTTTCATCGTCCGCCGCTCGAAATCACGATTGTTTCGATGAATTGTCAGAAAACGATTACGGCGCAGATTCGAAAGAGGCGTTTATCGCTCAACCTGCTACGTCGTGATATGAGTGAAAAGGGTGGCATCCAGATCAAACGGCTTTAAGCTGCACTCGATGAGGATTATCTGCGTAGAATTCTCAATGCATAAAGCGATTGCCCTGGCACCGAGCCGCGAATGACAGGAATTCTGAGCAGTGGTACGCGCCCTAGGGGGCGCGGCTTGGGTGCGCGGACCTCCGGTCCGCATGTCCCCGGCACAATGCCACTTTGAAATTAAATGACGCGGTGAAACTTGAAGACATGCGGGCCGCAGGCCCGCGCACCCAGGGTGCCTTACTCTTGAAATGCAATCGCACTTGAAAAAGTTCTGAGCAGCGTTACGCGGGCTTGGTGCGCGGACTGGGGGCGAGGACCTCCGGTCCGCATGTCTCAGGCGCAATGCCACTTTGAAATTAAATGACGCGGTGAAACTTGAAGACATGCGGGCCGCAGGCCCGCGCACCCAGGGCGCCTTACTCTTAAAATGCAATCGCACTTGAAAAAGTTCTGAGCAGCGGCACCCGGACTGGCTGCGCAGCTTGGGTGCGCGGACCTCCGGTCCGCATGTCCCAGGCACAAGGCCACTTTGAAATTAAATGACGCGGTGAAACTTGAAGACATGCGGGCCGCAGGCCCGCGCACCCAGGGCGCCTTACTCCTAAAATGCAATCGCACTTGAAAAAGTTCTGAGCAGCGTTACGCGGGCTTGGTGCGCGGCCTGGGTGCGCGGACCTCCGGTCCGCATGTCCCCGGCACAAAGTCACTTTGAAATTAAAGGAGGCGGTGAAACTTGAAGACATGCGGGCCGCAGGCCCGCGCACCCAGGGCG
>JBIPMC010000481.1:0-3028 GCA_044369345.1 Terrimicrobiaceae bacterium | reverse complement strand
GCCGTGCGCAGGATTCAATCACACGAGAAAGCTGCCTGGATGCTCAGAAGTCATCTTGAGGATTGAATACTAAGGGCTGCCGATTGTGGCTTTTTCTTCGGATTCCTGTTTTTGGAGATCCACACCTTCGGTCATCGGTTGTTTTTCTGGAGCCATCGGAGGTGCATCCGGTTTCGCCTCGTTGGAGGCGGGCGCTCGAGAAGTGAAGTCAAGTGGATTGATTCCACTGGCCACGGTTGGCATCAGACTGATTCCGTATTTGGTGAAAACGGATTCTTCGCGTACTGACTTGTTTTCCATCGGGATCCATTGATCGAGTGCTTTTGGTCCGGCTCCGGCTGCGATGGCAGCCGTATTTTCTGCAGTGGGTACTACCTTACGGTAGAACACCCACTCTGAAATCTTCGTATAGTATTGTGTAGCCCATCTTAGATATCGGGAATCGTTATAGACAGTCAGGAATCCATTTGCGATCGGAGTCAGGAAGGTGAATGTCTTGAAAACCTGTTTCTGGCGTTCGCTCCAGGTGGTGTCGGTTTGAAGTGTGTCTTGAAGGCTGGAGATTTTTGCATAAAAGCACCAATGCATTCTCTCAGGATCCGTAGAGACCAGTTCGCCTGCGGCCTTGTTTCTCTCTTCATTGCTATTGGAGAGTTCGGCCAGTCTCATGAATTCGGAATCACAGGTTTTTACGAATTCTCCATGAATTTCCGGTGGTGCCAGTGGACTGAAGAAAATCGATCTCAAGCTGGAGAGTTCGAATCCGGATGGATGCGGTACTTTCACATATTCCGGCACTTCAGGAAGAGTCGGTCTTTCCTGTACGATCGTGGTGCTGGAACAGCCCACGGTAGTCGTCAAAAACATGCCTAGCAATGCGCCCAAATGGCTCTTCTTATTCATAGAATCGGTCCTCGCCATTTTACTTATCGTCAAGATTCCTTGAAACGTTAGTTTTTTGTCGGTTTTTTTCACAAAGTTATTTTTTTTCAAGAACTTATCGGGTGTGTCCGATCAGCAATTGTGATGAACCGAAAACACATGAAAACAGGCGCATTCAAGGTATTTTCATCGATGATCGCAGTCTTGGCAGGCTTGGTGAGTCCTGCCATCGCGGCAGAACAGCCACCGGCTCCGAATGGCGCAAGGAACTTCTACGGAGTATTGGACGAAGTCCTTGCTGATTTCGAGTACGATCTTAAGTCCGGCCAGGTCATGGGCATGAAGGATCTTTCGATCCGCAACATCGCCACCAGCGAGAACATTCCGGCCTCCTTCAAGTCTCACCTTGAACTCCTGATTACCGAGAAGATCATGAAGAACACCAAAAGTCGGGTGGTTCACTGCATTGCCTGCAGATCGAAGAAAACCCAGCTCGACGGTAAGACCATGACCATCACCAGTGCCGAGTCCAATGCAGCTGAACTTCAAAGAATCGCCAAAATGAATGGCATCCAGAATTTCATGGATGTTTCCTACGCGTATCAGCCATCAGGAATGATTCTTTCCCTCCAGATATCCGATGCAGAAACCGGCACCATGGTGTGGACTCACTCCTATAATTCTGAAAACACCCGGGCGTCGGCGATCCGCCGTGGTGTCGATTACCAACAAGCCGACGAAGCAAAGTTCAAGATGGAATACATGCCATCCGTACAGGTCAAACCTACCATCTATACTCTCATGGCTCCGAAAGCAGGTGGAGGATCCTCCACCGCACTCGGTTTCGGAGTTCGCACGATGGAACGTTACGATAACCGTCAGAAAGAAGTGGGATTCGAGATCAACTACTATTACGACATCTCGAAACTGATCGGAATCACCCAGCCTGCCAATAACGTCTGGGCGAAATTCAACCTGACCATGCTATTCACGCATGCGTGGGGAATGTTCGGAGAAGAAGAAAACTACAATGTCACACGCGGTGTGATCCACGCTGGAATCGGAGGAACTTATGCATCCGGATTCCTGGGGGGCCTGATCCGCGGTGGTTACGAGTGGCGATTCGCGAAGCACTGGACCTTGACGTCCTTTGTTGGATATCGCCCGACCGCAACGGCCCTGATTTCGGGTTCACAATTGAAATTGAGTGGTATCGAAGGAGGTCTCGGTGTTGGCTACATGTTCTAAATTCATAATTGCGTTGTTCGCAGTAGTGGTGATCGGCGGATGTGCAGGCAAATCCGGACAATCCGACAGGGTACGTCCGATCGACAATCCTTTTTCCGAATCCGGATGGACTTCAGGTGAATCGGCTTCCAAAAGCATCACCCTTCGAACCAAACGCGGAGACGAGTCGGTCGAAGTCGAGATTCCGAATCAATACGATTCCGATCTGACTGTGCCGATGGGTGGCGATCGTGCACCGGCGAGTGAGAGTGGCCTCAAGGCGGGAGTGGATTATTCCTACTCAGCGTTGAAGCCGACCATGGCCGACCACGAGATTGCGACCACTTTCAATTCCACGGGGAACTTCGAGGATGAGAAAAGAAAGCGTGAAATCGAACAGTCACTCGGGCTTCAAGAATCCGATGAATTGCCGAAACTCGATGAAAGTTATCTTGGCCGCCTTGATGTGGTGAAACAACTCTTCAAAAGCAAGCGTTATGAAGCATCGCTGATCGAAATCGACAAATTGATCCACCAGTATCCGACTGATTCAAAGCTTTTTGAAATGCGCGGAACGGTGCTGGATCGACTCGGTTATCGGGATCTCGCACTCAGATCCTGGAAACAATCGCTTGAATTCAAGCCGGATCAGATCGCACTGAAGAAATTGGTCGACAAGCGGGAAATACAACGGAATGTCGCTTCTGAAAAAGTGGAGGGGAAATAAATGAAAACAATCCTGATGACTGCATTATCCATCATTGTGACGGTTCAGGTGGCAGTGGCCGCTCCTTCGACAATTGAAGTCAAAAAACAAGGTGAAAGTCAGATCAAGCAGATCATGGAACCACTGGTGGACAAGTATTGTCGCGATCAGTGCCGGATCGTGCATATCGACACCGAAGTCGACATCGCGGTC
>JBIPMC010000291.1:0-3036 GCA_044369345.1 Terrimicrobiaceae bacterium | reverse complement strand
CTCGGGAAGCCAGGTCTTCGCTGGAACTCTCAATCAAAGTGGCGGTCTTGAGTTTTCCGTCGGCAAGCGCGCCGAGGACTCCACACTCGCCCGAATGGTGAAGCTTGTCGAAGAGGCCCAGGCCGAAAAATCCGGCACTCAGCGATTCCTGGAACAGGCTGAGCAATACTACGCCACGGGCGTCATCGCCTTCACCGCGCTGGTTTTTTTTGTGCCGTTTTTCTTTCTGGGAACCGCCTTCGCTGAGGCTTTCTACCGTGCCATGACCATAATGGTTGTGGCCTCCCCATGCGCGCTGGTCATCAGCACACCGGCGACCGTCCTTTCCGCCATCGGCGGCGCGGCGCGGCGTGGAATTTTGATCAAGGGCGGCTCGCATCTCGAACGCACATCGCGCATAGATACGGTGGCTTTCGACAAAACCGGTACGCTCACGCGTGGACGGCCTGTGGTGACCGAGGTTATTGATGCCGCCGCCGCTCACAAACCCGATGCCCAACTGCCTGCCCATCTTTTCGAACTCCTCGCCGCTGCCGCCGCGCTTGAATCGAAATCAGAGCATCCGCTCGCCCATGCGATTGTTCGCAGCGCCTCGACTCTCGGAATGGTTCTTCCAGCAGCCACGAATTTTCAAGCCACACCTGGCAAGGGTGCCGAGGCGACAATCGGCGGGCGACGCCTGATCGTCGGCAGCGAACGGCTATTTCGCGAACTGAATGCTGCCGGCATGGAAGCCATTGCCCTCAACGCCGATCCGCTCGCGCGGAGGGGCAAGACTTGCGTGTGGATTGGCTCACGCGATGGCGATGCCGTTTCCGCCCTCGCGGTCGTGGCGCTTGCCGATACCCTGCGCCCCGAGTCACTGCGGATTGTCGAAAATCTCCACAAGCTCGGCGTCAAAAAAATCGTCATGCTCACGGGTGACCAAAAAGCCGTGGCCGACGCCATCGGCGAGGAGGCCGGTGTTGATGAGGTGCACGCCGGGCTACTTCCGGAGGCGAAGGTCTCCGCCATCCAAGAACTCAAAAAACACGGCCGTGTGATGATGGTCGGCGACGGAGTAAACGACGCTCCGGCGCTGGCCACGGCGGACATTGGCGTGGCCATGGGCGCGGCGGGAACAGATATCGCCATGGAAACCGCCGATGTCGTGCTCATGGGCGACAAACTCGAAAACATCCCGATCCTTCTCGGCATCGCGCGCCAGGCCAAAAAAGTCCTCTGGCAAAACCTCGCATTCGCCTCCGCCGTGATCATTCTGCTCTTGATCGCCGCATTTGGAATCGATCTCCCGCTCCCGATGGGCGTCGTCGGCCACGAAGGCAGCACGGTCCTCGTCTGTCTCAACGGCCTTCGCCTTTTGATCTACAAGCCGCTCGTTTGAGGGTCAGCAAGGAACGGTCAGTTGGCGTCCGTTATCGCAGGGGCCGATTTTTAGGATGAACGGTCCTGCGATTTTCACCCATTCATCTGGGGTGGGATACTCGGAGGCGGAGTTGCCAAAGCAGGAGGCGAGCATGTCGGTGTGGATCACGCCGGGATTGAGCGCGACAGCGGCGAGACCGCGCGGGAGTTCCAGGGCGAGAGCGGCGGTGAGGCCCTCGATTGCGTATTTCGTGGCGCAATAGGTCGCGACTTCGGGGGAGGTGGATCGGCCCCAGCCGGAGCTGAAATTCACCACCACGCCGCTGCCATGGGCAATCATCGCGGGGAGAAAATGGCGGATCGTGTGGATGGTTCCCTTGATGTTGATATCGATAACGGGGTCGATGCTGGAAGCGGGTAGTTTCCAGAGGGGCGAGTTTGGCGCGATGATCGCGGCGTTGTTGAGCAGGAAATCTGGCGCGCCATATTCCAAAATCTCACGCGCCCAATCCGCCACGGCGTGGTTATTTGAAATATCCAGCACTTTGAAAGTGTGCGGGCCTAAGAAGTTGGTTTGGAGAGCGGCGACGGCGTCGTCGTCTCGTCCGCATCCGTGGATCGTGTGGCCTTGCGCCGCAAAAAACCGGGTCATGGCCAGCCCCAGACCACGCGTGGCTCCCGTAATGACGAGGGATTTGCTCATGCCGTTGCGTAGTTATCCAAGGGCGGACTGGAATCGCGCGAGGAGTTCGCTGGTGTTTTCGCTGCCGACAGCCACTCGTAAAAGGAACGGATTGATGCCGCAAGAGTGGGCCCAGTCCAATTCCTGATAGTGCGCCAACTGCACATACGGACAGGCGAGTGTGTAGGAGGTGCCGAGGCTGATGCCGTGGCTCACGGCGAGGTTTTCAAAAATGCGAGGGGTGTTTTTGCGGGCATTTCGCGGGAGGAATGAGAGAACCGCGCCGTAGCCGCCATGCGGTTTGCGGAGGGTTTCGTAGGGGGGGGAAGGCTCAAGACCGGGATACCAGACTGATTCGACGGCAGGATGGGTGGAGAGCTGGCGGGCCAAGGCGAGAGCGTTGGCGTTGCAGGCCGCCGTTCTTTCCGGAAAGTCGCGCGAGTTTTTTTCCAAAACCTCTAGGTCGCGTGCGTAGATGCCGGTGGGTTCGGGAAGGAATGAATCGAGGTCGTGCAGGGTTGAGCAAAAAGTCAGCGCGCCGGCCATGACATCGCCTTCGCCGGAGATCGCTTTTGTGAGGCTGGTGGCCACGAGGTCGGCGTGAGGGAGGATATCGACATTGAAGCTCGTGCCGATCGTGTCGTCCACCACCACAGGCACGCCATGGCGATGTGCGAGATTTGCTAGAGCGGGCAAGGCCGGTGTTTGGAGGAGAGGGTTGCTTGGCACCTCGCAGAAAATTCCAGCGATATCCTCCCGCTGCATAAGCTCACCGAGGCGCTGGAGGTCGCCTTCATCCCCACGCGGGAAAAATTCCACGCCGGCGCCGAACTTTTGGAGGATTTTAAGAGTGTCTGTGTAGGGGAAGCCGAACATGGCAGTGCGCTTGCTCGGTCGTCTCGATGTGACGGTTTGGAACGCGGCGTAGATGGCTGCCATGCCGCTCGGGTGGAGGCTGATTTTTTCCGCAGATGCACCACTCCAGCCTG
>JBIPMC010000488.1:0-3038 GCA_044369345.1 Terrimicrobiaceae bacterium | reverse complement strand
CCATTAACACCAGTAAAACAACTCAATACGGCGTTGTATTTTAATGCGGCTTGGTAGGCTGCATTTTCGCTTAATTGCATTTGCTCATCTAAGGCAACTAAGAGACTGTTTAGATTTGTCTGAGCTTCGACTGATAATGACATCAAACACTCCTTGAACTAGATGATGATCTTTTAGAATTAGATTGTTTTGGAATTACAACCGTCTGTCTTTGAGTTGATAGAATAACTTGATTGTATTCGTTTCTAACTTGAGGTTGAGTTAACTTTAATATTTTTATTAACTCTTGCGAGACATAACTTAAATTTCTCATATTATCCAAAAATTAACGCCATTTTCCTTGCTGTTCTTTCAATCATAGCATCAAAATCTAGGATGGGCAAACATCCCAGTGAAACATCTTGAGAAATTGCTGACAATACACTTCCACTGTAAACATAGGAAACCCCTAATTTAATATTTCCAGACAAAGATCCAGAGGATAAACTTACCGCTATACCTGGCGATAAAAATAAACCAGGAATATAATTGGTCGGTTCTAAAGCTATCAAACTAAATCCAGTAATAGCAGAAATATTAAAAGTTTGAGACGTTAGCCCTGTTGTGACTCCAGAAGGAGAATCCTGTCTATATAAAACGCCGTTAATCAAAAGGTAGAAACGAATTAAGGAAACGTTGAAACCTCCCGATGGATAGGTTATTAGTGCCGAAATCCCCTGACCACTCAAATTTGATTCACTAGCACCCCAAAAAACCCTAGATTCTCCCGCCTTTGTAGAAACAATTGCCAACAATGCCTCTGATGACTGGATAGCGTCAATACCTCGAAAAGTGGCTACACCATCACGACTGAGGGTTATTTTTTGCCCTACAGTATTAGTTAAGAATCCAGATAAAAACTGCTCAGGTGTATCCAAAAATTCGAATATTCGAGACTGCGATCCATGAATCATCCCCCCCCGCATCCTGCCAACTTTTACCCCTACAGAATCCGGCAAAACCCGACCCGTATAGTTTTCGTCTTTATAAATCAATCCCCCTTGTGGCTGCCTATAAATCAGACCACCCTCAACTAAAACGCCCGACTGAACCCCGCAGCTAAGTGTGAAACTTAAAACAGATCCGGGTGCTATCTGCAATTCTGAAGACTTGAAACCAACGGCTATCTCAACAGCGACAACCCAATTATAGGGTAATGGTCTTTGAAATACAAAAAAGCCTAACTTCGTATCAACAGAAACCCATTCCCCAATACCATCCATATCGTTGCCGTCGCCCGTATCATTCTCGGTAACAAGCTCCCCAGATTCGATATTGACAAAGCCTAAAACCCTTGCGAATATCTTTCCACTCAGTAAATTAGAAACAGGCTCCGAGCCATTCAGAAAACAGTTTAAACGGAGTCTCCTGCCCACTCCCATCTCTGATTCGTACAGATTCAGAAAAGCTAATCTAATTGGTGATTGGTCGGGATCGAATAATGATCCACTACCATCGGGAGTATAAATAGGGCGTGGAAAAAACGGGTTATTTGCCAAGATTTCAGCGTCAATATTTGCTGCGGGTTGATGACAGCCAAAAACTCCGCTAGTGCCACCAATTGGGAATGCTCCGTAGTTTGTAGATCCAAGATTTAAAACCCATTTATTCCCTAAACTATCAGAAATAACTTTAACCCCATCAACAGCTTGCGGGGTGTTTAGCCTCATGTAATAAGCACCCAAACTGGTAACGGTTCTTATTTGCCCCTGAATGGCGTTTGTTGGTAGTGCCAGAGGGTTTGCTACAGATGACGGGGTGATAGTTAGATCAGTATTTTGACTTAAGAGTAAGTCAGAGAATGTCGCTAAAGTTTTGCCGTTGTCTTCCCAGTTTTTCCAGATTCCGATAACGTGACCATTGGCTTTGTCGTTATTAGGTGAAGCAATTAAGAGATAATAAGGAAATAAAGTTCCCTCGGTTCTATTGGCAGAATTAAACTGAACTCTAATTCGACTCCCGACTGTATAATTTGCCAGTACAAGTGTTGAGCAAAAGTTAACGCCCGATTCATTAAAGGCTTGAATCCCTAAATAAATCGTGCCATTTGTTGTTAAACTTCCCCCCGTTTCAACTGATACAGTAGGGGGAAAGCATTGATTCAAGTTACCAGGAAAAATCGTACTCATGAAAATTCTTACAGAAAGTGGTTTAGGTCAAACTCTAGCAAATATTATTAAATCTCAATCACCTATCCAGAAAGGATCTGCTAGGCAATCAAAGCCTCAAGGTCAATCCGTAGCTGTTCAGTTAAATACATCCATCCCTGGATTCCCTTCAGTAATTAGGGCTTTTGCTTTTAATCCTGTTCAGGTAGGATCAAATAACGTTAGCTTAGTTAGATTATCCGAGCCTATTGGCGGGTGTGATTGGGGGGCTTTTTCTGGTTCCCCCAGTCAGATTGTTGGATCAAGGTCAGAAGTCAATGTATCTCAAACACCTCAATCTACAGATAGCAGAAAAATCAAAATCGAGATCAAGGTTGGTTACACCGGAAAGTTATAAATATGGGTTACTCTCCTCTGGTTTTTCCTCTGTTGATGCCTCTGATTGCGCTTGTTCCTGCGCTTGTTTTTGCTGTTCGGCTGCCATGATTTTTTCAATTAATTCTTGGTTAAAATCCTCCTGTCTTCTTTGGCTTAATCCCAAGTCTTTTCTAAGCTGATTCAATGCCTCTAAATCAGTGGGATTGAATAAACCCGTTTGAATACAAGTCATAATATTAGAAACTCTCATCCCAGATTGTGCCGGATCTAAGAATTGTTCAGACTCAAAAGTTCCATAATTATCTTGTATTCCAAAGTTCCACATCAGCAAAGGGCGACAAACGTTATTAATTAATCTATCTCTAAATTGTCTGGCTATTTCCTCAATTAAACCATCCAGAATTAATCTATGTCCTGAGTTCAAACCAGCCTGTCCGAGCGTAGCAGTGCCTTCATTAAAGATGGTATATGGGATTCCATAAGCTAACCATCTATATTTATCTAATTTTTCAG
>JBIPMC010000290.1:0-3039 GCA_044369345.1 Terrimicrobiaceae bacterium | reverse complement strand
TTGTCTGACCACCCGGGTTTTCATTTCGTCTCAGGTGTGTGCGATGAAGGCGGAGTAAACATCCGGCGGGATATCGAGCATCTTGTAATCCGACGAGGAGACGAAGAGCAGGCTCTGTTTTCCCTTTCCAAGAAGTTGGCCGATCGAGTCGTAGATTTCGTGCTCAAGCGTTGCAAATTTCCGGTTGTAGCCAGCCACTCGGATTTTCACCTGCACGGTTTCAAACTCACGCGTTTCGCGGACAAATTTGTGCTCGAAAGAACGCGTGAGGATGTAAAACGGCGTGTTCTTAAGGTTGAACTTCGGCATCACACGGTTGAAGAACAGCTCGCGCGTTTTGCCGACCCACATTGCATACATGCCGAAATAAACATTCCCGACCGAGTTGGTGTCGGCGTAGGTAGCGATGAGGGTGTGGACAAACCATTTGCCCTCAAAGTGCCCGGCGAGGCTGTGCTGGGTCGCGCCGGGATCGAGTACCGTGACGGGACTTGCAACGCTCACCGCGCTGTCCGGAGCTGTGGCGATCGCGCTGGAGGCAGTCGTTTCCAACTCCGCCGTGTCGCTCACGAAATCCTCGGTCAAGCTGGGTTTGATCAATAGCCAGATCACATAGCCAAGTGGCAGAAGCGAACCGACGATCTGCATCTCGGGGGAGCGCAGAAAATATCCGAACGAGAAAATCATCACCGCAATGCTGCCGATGCAGAACATTTTCACCTGCGGAATGGCGTTGGCGGGGCTGACGATGAAGCAGCGCGCGATCGCCAGCATGGAATACCCGACAAAAAAGGTCGCGTAGAAAATCATGAAAAACTCGAGCTCGAACTTCAACATCACCCCGACAAGCGCCACGATTCCGGCCAGCAAATAAGCGGGAATCGGCGAGGTCAGGAGCCTGGTTGGAATCAACGAAAAGATCGGGTGGTTGCTCGTGCTGGCATTCGAGGTGAGGAACCACTTCAGCGCGATGTAGCCGCTGTCAAGTGTTGTGAGCACGCACACGCAAATGAATACCGCGTAGGCGGCGTAGGTCCAAGGCGACGCGGCTGGCAGGATCTTGGCAAGAATTTCCTGACCGTAGTTGTGGCCGGTGATGCCGATGCGCACGAACTCCGACGCGCCCCAATTTAAAGCCCAGAGCGCCATCAGACCGTGGAAAAGAATCATCCCGAGAAAGAGGCTGGAGCCGATGATGTAGCCCGCCGCAATCGAGACGCGCTCGCGGTGCATTTGGATCGCGCGCTGCCATTGCTGAAGGTCCAGCCACGGGCCCACAAGAAAGCCAATGATGATCGGCACGGCATAGCCCCAGTAGTTCCAATCATTGGTCGGGAGATTCGGAAACGCCAGAGGCCCGGTGCCTTTTTGGGCGGCATGTCCGATAAGGATCGTCACCGCCGCCGCCAACAGCAAAAACATCGCTCCGTGGCTGAATTTGATCCGCTTGATGTCGAATTCCTCCCCAAAAAGAATCGCCGCCGCGAGTACTACAAACATGGTCAGAGGCAGGTAGAGCAGCTCCGGCTTGAAGCCCAGCGGCTGCCAAGCGTAGCGGATGAAAGCAAAAATCGTGAGCGTGATGGCCAGAAGCTGATAGAGGAAAAAAACCAAACGGAACGGCCGGGACCATGAGGCAAAAAACTGCGCGAGAGACTCGGACCCCGATTGTCGGCGCGCCAAGTGGTGTGTGACCAGACCGAAGATCAGCAGCCCGAGAAAATTCGGAATCGCAAAAGTCAGCAGGCCGAACAGGCCAAACTGGGTGGTGAATTGCACCGAGAAAAACAACCCAAGACCCCACATCCAAGAGAGTGCCACGGAAATCCCCCAAAGGATCGCGCTGATCGGGCGGGGAACTTGAAAGAACGAGGATTGTGCCATGCGGTGCTATCCATACAACGCCCCACCCCTCGCCGCAACTTCTCTTGCCGGAATCCACTCGTGGTTTTGCTGATCAATGAACCACCCGCACCGTCGTGCCGATCGGAGCGTTTTCAAAAAACCTCTGCGCGGCACCGCGCGGCATCCGGATGCATCCATGCGAGGCGGGATAACCAGGCAAGTAGCCCGCGTGCATGCCGACCGCCCCGTGGATTCTCATAAAAAACGGCATCGGCGCCCCGCGAAAGCTCGCACCGGCAGGGCATTTGTCGCGCCCCAAGGCCACATTCGCCTTCACGACATGCCCCTCCCCATCAACAAAATCGCCGTAGAGATTTGAGACATGGTTTTGATTTTTTTGAATCACTTTAAAACTTCCCGTCGGCGTGCCAAAGCCCTCGCGTCCGGTCGAAACGGGAGATTTGCCGACCGGTTGATTGCCTTTGAAAAATGTCGCCGTCTGGGAGCCGAGATCGATCGAGATGGATGGGGCACCCAGCACCCCGTCACCGGCCCAGATCCATTCGAGGGAGGGTTTGGGCGTGGGCTTCGGGCGAGGGCCGCAATTCACCGCATAGACGACCTGGTTGTCATCGGCTAGGTAGGCAGTGGAATAAACGGCAATGCGCGAACCCGAGGAATCACCTTGCGGGGCGCAGGCCGACAAAATTCCAGCCAGCAAAAACACAGCTGCCAACCTTGCAAAAAGATAATCCGTCATGGCGGACGACCACGCTAGGCGACTCGCCCAGCCTGTCAATCGGCCAAAGACTGAAGCGAAATCCCCCTTGCCCAAACGGGACGCTGTCCTGTCAACACCCCGCCATTGTCCAAATTCCCTGCCCATGGACCGCTCCATTTTTTCCCGGTCTTGTTGCCGCCACGCTGGCTTTTTCAAGCCTCCACACAAACGAGGCAGATACCCCTGTGAAAAGCAATTTCGACGACGGTGCAAATCCTCCGACCAGCTGGCTTACCGACTACGAGGGGTCGGGGAATTCCTGCTACATCGGGAATAAGAAAGCCTGACCATCCTCACCGAACCAAGGCGCTGAAGCGAGGTTCAACCCGAACCCTGCAGAATTACAAAGTCGGCCCTTAAAAACGACTCATCCCGTTTATGGTTAATGCGCTAGGCACGATTCTTGCTGTGTT
>JBIPMC010000477.1:0-3044 GCA_044369345.1 Terrimicrobiaceae bacterium | reverse complement strand
GCCGTTACTGGAAAATCTGGGCGACTTTGGGATTGTGTCTTCTGACCATTCAATCCGCTCTCTCCTATACCCTTTCGGAAGTAGGCAAAGGGAACTTTGTACGATGGTCGCACGGGCAGAAATTCATGCTCGCGGGCAATCCCGAAAACAGAGTCGGCCTGTCACCGAGGTTTTTCCGGAACTCCGTGGTTCTCGCACTTCAACAGTGGAAATACGCCAGCAACGGGATTTTCTACTTCGAATACTGGCAGGGAACAGATCCGAAACATTTTCCCGCCTCCCAGGAAGCGGATGGAACGAGCACCATTCATTTCGCCTCCCGTTCCGGCAAGAGACCCGATTCCAACGTGATCGGACATACACAAATACTTTTTAACAATACGACCGGGGCGATCATCGAAGCAGACATCGTTCTCAACGACATCGACTATTCGCTGACTGAGGACGCCCGCGACACCATCACGAGGACTCATCAAACCACGCGCTCTGTCTACCTCAACAACATCATCACCCATGAGATCGGTCATGCGATCGGTCTCTCCCATAGCAGTAGCATCAATTCATCCATGCTTTATGTGGAGTTTCCAGAGCAGTTCAAACTCGGATGTGACGACATCGTTGGAGCTAAACACCTGTACCCTTCACCATCGGACCGAACGGGAAAACTAGAGGGAATCATACACCGTCCAGAAGGCGGTCCGCTTGCCGGCGCCGTGGTGACGGCGATTTCCTCAAAACGCGGTATTCCGATCGCATCCGTGCACACGAATGCGGATGGCAGATTCATTTTCGGTGCACTCGAACCCGGCCCCTATTCGCTGATGGTCGATTCGTACTTCGGTACGGCGGCCTCGATTCCTCGACATTTGCAGCCAAGACAGCGCCTTATCTGTTCGAGCGAGAATTTTCCTAAAAACTTCGTGACCGAATCCGATCAACACACCTTGAAGCGGTTCGAGGTGCGCGAACGCATGATCCGGGACATCGGCGTGCATTCAGTGACCTGCAACAGCATCATCAGCACCGGTTCTTCATTTCAACAAGATGTTTCGGCTCCGTTTGTCGATCGCGCAGATGCTGGAATGCTTAAGACCTATTCTTTCCTGGCAAACGGTCCGTTCCGCGTAACGGCGATCGGCTATCTCCTGTTGTCACCAGTACGGGTGGAACTTTCCCTGATGGATGCTTCAGGAGCGACATTGACTCCCCGTCGGAACGACACTCTCTATCGCTCGAAAGTTTCGGATTTCAGGGTCGAGGACAACAGTGTGAGTGCAACCGCCTTCGGTCGGGTCACGGTGATTGCCAGGGTGTATCCCATTGATGAATCCGCGTTTCCGCGTCCGTCCGTTAAACCGGGCACCGAGCCACTGTTCATGATGCATTTTCATAACGAGCATGAAGCGAGAAACGGCAAATTCATCCCGCTCAATGCGAGATGCTCGACAAACCAGGTGTTTCCGGAATACCGATCACCACCGGGCATTCCCATCCGCAATGCGACCACGACCACACTCTCTGATCATGTCGGATTCTGTGGAACCGCCAATGCTTCCACTCTGCACGGCAGAAAATCCACACCTGCGACTTCCAACAGATCGGACTTCGGCAAGATCATCGGCTGGATGATTCCGTTCCTGACGGCATTTGTCTGTCGGTTGTATTTGAAATTCCGGCACGCTAAAATCAGGGAATGAACAGACGCTTAATCGCTACGATCGCTCTTGCATTCGTTTCCCTGACCAACGTCCACGCACAATTCGATGAACTGAAATTCAAACAGGCACTGAAACTGAAGAAGGACTTCTACATCACTGAGGGTGCCATCACCGGCGGTGATCGCACCAGCAACGACTTCACGGTGACCAACGTGAGAATCGCGCAGAATCCTGCGGGTTTCGATCGCATCGTGATCGACCTTGCCGGAAACGAACACGGCAACAAAACCAAGCTCGACCGTCCTCCTTTTTTCCTCGTGGAAGCCGATCAGAAAAACAAGCGCGTCCTTGTGACTGTCTACGGCAAGCCGAAACTTGATTTCTCTGCGATGAGTGCGATCCAATCAGCGAGAAAAACCAAATCCATCGGCGGAATCGAATTCATTCCACTTACCGAAAAGGACCGCTGGACCTGGTCGATCAATACGAAGACTGTGGCGAAGGCGGAAGTATTCGAATTGACCGAGCCGGCACGCATCATCATCGATCTGAAATGACGGGAACCTAACCATGATCAGAAACATCGCCATCATCGGAATGGGAAAAATGGGCGAAGCAATAGCCCAGGGGCTGATGCATTCACCCCAGCAGAAATACCGGATTTGCGGAACCACACGTTCAAGCGAGTCAGCAGCCGAAGTGCGTGCGCGACTCGGAATCGATTGCCACACCGATAATGCAAAGGCGATCAGCGATGCGGACCTCGTGATTCTGGCAGTGAAACCCCACCAGGCTGAAAAGATCCTGAATGAAAATCCGCTCAACGGAAAACAACTTCTGGTTTCAATCTGTGCTGCAGTGACTACGGATCAGCTTTCGGCATGGAGCGGTTCAAAGGCGGCGATCATTCGCACCATGCCGAACACTCCGTGTTTGATCAAAAGCGGTGTCACCGCCATTTGCAAAGGCCCGCGCTGTACCGACACCCAGTTGCTCGAAGTGGAAAAGATTTTCGGAGAGCTCGGCGAAGTCACCGTGCTCGAAGAATCCTTGTTTGACGGTGTCACCGGGCTCAGTGGATGCGGACCTGCATACATCTATCTGATGATTGAGGCACTCAGTGAGGCAGGAGTGAAAGTGGGAATTTCGCGTAAACAAGCGACACTGCTTGCCGCACAAACGATGATGGGTGCAGCAAAGATGGTACTGGAGCGGGAAGAGCATCCGGCCGCACTGAAAGATGAAGTCACCACACCGGCTGGCTGTACTGTGGATGGACTGATGGCCCTGGAAGAGGGCAAATTGCGCGTGACGCTGATCAAAGCAGTACTAGCAGCTACCCTTCGAAGCAAAAAAATGGGTAACAAGGCCTGATTTTTGCGCCAA
>JBIPMC010000289.1:0-3048 GCA_044369345.1 Terrimicrobiaceae bacterium | reverse complement strand
CCGGTAAAAGCCGGTCAGATGTCGATTATTCCGCGGGTGGCTGTTGCTCCGACGCCTCGGGCGAGGTTGGCTTCTTGGGAGCGAGGTTTCTGGCAAACGAGGCGGCCAGACGGAGTTTCCCGAGATTTTGCTTGGTGAGAGAGGTCTGCGGATTCTTGATAGCCTCGAGGTTTTGAGTCTTGATCTCCTCGTAGATTTCGCCGCGATAGATCGGAATACTTTTCGGGGCATCAATGCCGATACGGACGACCTCTCCATCCACGCGCTTGATCAAAAGAACGATGTTATCGCCGATCTGTATGGTTTCGCCAATTTTTCGTGAAAGCGTAAGCATGGTCGGTCAGTGACTCACGGTTTCGTCGATCAGCACATGCGCAGTCGAGTAGTCTTGGTAATTCACCAGAACCACCTGCTTGCCGATGCGCGTGCGTCGGTTGATCAAAATCGGAGCCGCAAGGTTTAGGGTCACCTTTTGCGGCTCGAACGATTTAATGGTGGCGACATTTAAAATGAGCGGATTGGAATCCACCCCTTTCAAGCCGAGCAGTTCGGCATCCTCGTCACCAATATTGAGTTTGTAATCTTGAACAAAATTCACCGGCTCAAGTGCCGGAATCTGGATTTCATCGCCATTGTAAGAACGCAGAACAACGAATGGCAAAGTATCGGGATCAATGATCAGCTCGAAGTTCTTGAATTCCGACAGCCCGATCAGCCCCTCAGGCATGAAAAATTTATTGTTCGTGTCGTTCGGAGAAAATTCCTGATGACCCGAAATGGCGGCTTCAACGAGCATTAGGAGTGTTTAGGGAAAATCAGCGAAGGTAGTCGAGCAAAGAATTACGCTGGATCATCGCACCGCTCTGGATGGCCGCTTGGTAGGCCATTTGGGCACGGTTAAGTCGAACCGTAGCCTCGGCGAAATCGATGTCCGCGTCCTTCGAGATCAGCTGCTCGGTGGCCTCGGAGCGCACTTCGAGATCCTTCATCACAGTCTCGAGCCGGTATTGGACCGTGCCTGCACGGGATAAATAGGTCAGAACCTCGCTTTCAAGCTCGTCCAGATTCCCGGCTCCCTCCCCGCGCATCCCGATCACGGTGGCCGCCTTGGTGCCGGAAGCCGGGGCGTTCAAGGTGTCGCGAAGGACGATGAGTTTGTTCAACACCGTGGCGATCCCCTGATTTTCGGTGACGGAGGATCCGATTTTGATCTCCGTGTCCTCCCCGATGCGGATGGCCGATTCATTCAGGCTTCCGGAATAGTTGATGGCCGTAATTTTGCCATTGGCGTCGCGAGTGGCAGTAAAGGCGGGATTTTCCGGGGCGTCGGCAGCAAACAGATAGGATCCGCGCAACTTGGTGTTTGCAACATTGAGCCCCTGTTCGATGAGTTGTCCGACTTCAGAGGCTTTGGCGAAATATTCCTGATCAGAGGAGGCCCCGCTGATTCCGGCGGCCAGTTCGGAGGAGCGTACAAGGAGATCCTTGATTTGCTCGAGCGAGGTGAAGGTCACCTTGCTTTTCTCAAGGCCGTCTGTCGCATTGCGGTGAAATTGCTGGTTTTGCTTTTTTTCGGTCCGCAGATTCAAAATCCGCTGCATCGCGGGCGCGTCGTCGCTGGGCGCAGCGATGCGCTGTCCGGTGCTGAGTTGCGTGAGGGCCTTGTTCTGCTCGCTGCCGAGGGACTGGAGGCGGCCAAGCAGGATGTCGGGGAAGGCATTGAAAGTGACTCTCATGGCTGCTATGGAGGTTAGCCGACACCGAGACGGTTGACGACTTGTTCAAGAAGTGTGTCAACCACATTGATGTGGCGGGCGGAGGCTTGGAAGCTGCGCTGAAACTTCATCATATCCGTGATTTCCTCGTCTTGGGACACGCCGCTATATTGATCTCGGCTGTTGATGGCCGTCTCCTCGCTGAGTTTCTGATCCTCCAAGCGGGTATTAGTGGAGCTGAGTTGCTGGGCAACCGTAGTGACGGTTTTGTTGAAAAAGGCGTTGAAGGTGGTGTTAAGGCCCGAGACGGTTTTCGTTCCCAACGAGGCTACGGCGAGGGCGATGCTGTTGCTGCCGTTGACACCTGCGGATACCGAGGAAACATCCACGGAGATTTTGCCAGTGCCTGCGGCAATCTTGAAAAACTCGGCTGGGGTGTAGACGGCATTGACCTCTGTCTTGAGCGCTTTTTTGAGCTGGGCGATATCAGCGCGAGCCTGCTCGACCGAACCGGTGGAAGATTCGACTTGGGCGACTAACTTGCCGTTGATCGGGTCAAAGGTATTGGTGCCGTGAGTGAAAGTGCCGTAGGCCGAGGAATCCGTATTGTCGTTGTAGGCGAGTTGGGCGGGCACCTCGTTGCGGTCGACAAGAACCACACCTCCTGATGAGACCTTGATCTGACCCATCCCAGCCGGGATGACCTCGAATTGGACATCAAGGTATTTTGAAAGCTCCTCGAGCTTGGTTTGGCGCTGATCACGCAAGTCAACGGCAGAGAATGGTTTGTTCAGCTCCGCCTTGGCGATGTATTCGTTTGTCTTGGCGATCTCGGCGAGGATTTGGTTGACAGTGCCAATGTCCGCATTGACTTGGGCATCGACATCCTTCTGAAGCTGCTCGAGCCGTTCGTCGGTTTGATTGATTTTTTCGGAGAGGATTTTGGCCTTCTCGAGAAGCAACAGCTGTTCGCCGATGTCTCTTGGTTTAACGGAAACATTTTCCCATGCGTTGAAGAAGTCGGTGATCGCATCGCCGATGGCACCTCCGTTCGCGCCGATGGCGTTTTGAATCGAGGTCGAATCCTTGGTGCGATCAAGGAACTGACCGAGGGATGTTTCCGCATTGGTCAGAACAGTTTTGCGGGCCTCAAGATCGGCAGTGGCTGTCAGCTCCCGCATGACACTCTTATCGAGGAGGGTGTCACGGTTTTGTCGTAGGCCCATGGCTTCGATGCCCATGCTTTCCGTGGCGATGCCAGTGTCGATCTGGCCGCGAGCACCAATTTCTATTCGCTCCTTGGAGTAGCCTCGATTGTTAATATTCGCGAGGT
>JBIPMC010000447.1:0-3051 GCA_044369345.1 Terrimicrobiaceae bacterium | reverse complement strand
GGATAGATTTCTTGAGGATGCGATCGCCTCTATCCTCTCCCTCTCAACTTCTGAAAGCCTCACCCTGACAACGGTTGGGCGGTTAAAAAGTTTTTTTGATTTAGGGGTTGACATATTTTGATTTTGTGGCTACAATAATTTAGTATAGAACACAAAAAAAGGGACGCCGCCAAATCGGGCGTAAAATATGAAAAACTCCACAATCTCTACTAAAAACCAAATCCAAAAACGGATTGATCAATTAAATAGCTTGATAGTCAAGTTTGCCCGCGTCCGAAGCCTAATTCGGAAGTGGGCTTTTGAATTGACTCAACTTGAGGGTCGGCTGGAATCCTTGAAAGCGGTGGAGATTGTGGAGAAACCAATACAGTTAACTGTGCCTGTTATGAAAAAAATAGATTGGTTTTTTCCTCCTCTTGTTGGATCGGAAAAGCAAATTCAGTGGGCGGATCAACTCCGCCGCAATTTCGCTGAATATTATTCTTCTCTGGGTGGCGAACCTGGAGAGGGTGAAGTCAGAATAAAAAAAGCGGTAGCGATCGCGGTATCGTCCAAGTTCTGGATCGAAAATCGCGATTTTTGCGAAAAAATCGCCTGGGAAAATATGACCCAGGTTTTAAAGAAGTTATATGCCTTGGTTGAGATTTGCCAACCTTGGTACAGCGACTTCGATCAATCAGAATTTAAAGAAATTCTGAAAGCTAAAAAATCAATCCTCAGAAATCTGAGGATTGACAAAGCAGGTATCGTTGCCTGCTGCAATCAACAGAGCCAAAACAGACGCTTTACTAATTAAGGAGGTTTATATGTTGGATCGCCTTAAATCCGCGCAAAAGTTAACGATACAAGGGTAAAACAATGACACTAAAATTTGCAGTCAAACTGTGGAATCGTTACAACGGTCAAGTCACAGAAGGTTTGTATGCTGGAGGTGTAGGTGCGGACTTTTTAGCCGTCCATCCCGATGACGAATTTATCACATACAAAGACAACGAAGTCGCGGCGAGAGACGCTCTGGCATTGACCCGTAAGGGATGGAAAGCGCAAGTTGTGGAAGTAGAAACTTTATGAATGAGAAACTACTACACGCCCGATATTGGAGGGCGGACGGTACGGGAGAAAATCAAACCTCCTACGACCCCCACGGATTCGGATTAAAAACTCTTGAAACTATGGATGCTCTGATCAATAGTTTGGGATTAAAACAAGTTGATGGGATATCTTTATGTGGTGTTCTGGTCAATCATCACAAAGCCAAACTTGCAGATATTGGGCATCAAGTCCATATCGCTGCTACTTCTGAACAGTGGGAAGCTGCGAAACAATATTGGGAATCAGGAGCATTTGATTGATCAACAATTGGGAACTTGAGATCCCAAACTCCCAAAAACCCCACGATATAAGGAATTAACTATATCAAGAATACATTGGGGTGGTAGGGGTCGCAGGTTCAAATCCTGTCGCTCCGATAGAGGTAAAAGCCGGATTCTGTAAGGGATTCGGCTTTTTAGATCCACGATCCACCGCCCGTCGTTGCCAGATTTATTTCCAGATGGTGAATAATCTGTTATAACTGGGGAATAGTTACATAGGATTTTTTATGAGGCCCCAGGAATATAGACAAGAAGTTAAGGCTAGGCTCAAGCCAGAAGATAGGGAAAAATTAAAAACCCTCGTCATCGGCATGGGTTATCGTTATTGGAGACGGGAATCAGCAGAACCCGCATGGACAGAGTTTTTGGAGGCGATTACAACGGGCGATATAATTCTTTACAAAAAAGTTGAGTGAGGGTTGATATTTTAGGATAACTGGAGTAGAGTTATAAATATAGGGATACAGAGGGCAAGTGGAAATATGACAACTCAATTGGATTTATTTGGTGATCATGTTGATACTCAAGCTAAAGATCCTATTTGGATTTTAAAGAATAGACCCGCACCCGATCCAAACTCTCCTATCGTTGTTTCCTATGGTGGGGGAACCAATAGCACCGCCATGTTAATTGCAATGGTGTTGAAAGGGATTAAACCCGATTTAATCTTGTTTGCGGATACGGGGGCGGAACTCCCTGAAACCTACGACTGGGTAAACACTTTTTCTGATTGGTTAAAATCCAATAGCTTTCCAGAAGTAACCAAAGTTCGGAAGCAAAAAACCGAGCCAACCCGAGCGAGAAAATCAATAATTGTAAACTGGAAGATGAGTTACAAATCCCTCGAATGGTTTCTCTTGTCTATATATCTGGGTTTGCTATCAAATGGCAGTCAGTATTTTGAATATTCCAGCCTTTATGAGAAATGCTTGACATTGAAAACACTCCCATCTCGGACATTTAACAGGGGTGAATGTTCAATTACATGGAAAATAGAACCACAAAATCTTTATGTTGGTAATCATTATACCGATATTATTGGTGAGACAAAAATCAGAAAATTCATAGGATATCATTATAACGAGGTTTCTCGACTACTTAATAGCAAAAAGAATCCGTATGATGATGATATCTACAGATACGAATATCCTTTAATAGATTGGGAGATTACTCAAGAAAATTGTATTGCCTTGATTAAAACTATTAACCTAGGAGTGCCACCTAAGTCAAGTTGTTTTTTTTGCCCAAACCGCAAAATAAAGGAAGTTCAGGATCTAAAACAAAACCATCCTGAACTATATGATGCAGCTTGTTTTATGGAGGAGAATTTTAACAAAAAGGAAAATCAATTTGTTGGTTTGGGTCGTCACTGGAGATGGTCTGATATTGACGATTTAACTACCTTAGAACAATTAATTATTGACAACAAACAGGCATCAAGAAAATGTGCCTGTATTGACTGATTAACACAAAAACAACTCAACCTACAGCTAAGCTCTCAATTTCCAAAACCTGCAACACCCGATTTACCACCTTATTGAACACCAACTCAGATGACTGATTGGAATTAATCAGGTGGTATTTGTATCTTTTGGCAATGTCCAAATATCCCCACCTCACCCTCTCCAAAAACAAGATATTTCTTTCAATTGCATCAAGGGGTCTATTCTCTAATCTC
>JBIPMC010000470.1:0-3052 GCA_044369345.1 Terrimicrobiaceae bacterium | reverse complement strand
TACGCGCTGGCGGTGCTGCTGCTGAACTGGGCCGGAACATCGCTGGCCGTGGCGACTGGTGGGGCACTCGTGAGGTTGGTGGCGGGTAACCATGCTGGGCATCGATACGCCGTATCCATGCTTCAACTCTCGGCGCTCGCGGGCAGCGGGCTTGGGATATTGCTCTTCCTGGCAGCGGAGCCGCTCGCCTCCGCGCTGAAATCGCCCGGCATTGCGGACCTCCTGCGAATCCTCGCCTTAGACGTGCCTTTGGGAGCCATGGCGGGGGTTCATCTCGGCGTGCTGACGGCTCAAGGAAGATTTTTAAAAAATGCGGGCGGCGTTCTGGCGGGTTGGATTTTGCAATTGGCGGCGGCGGTGGCTTTCGTGGAGGGCGGACTTGGGTCACACGGGGCCGCCTTGGCGATCGTGGCGAGTGGATTAGCCCAACTCCTGCTCGTCCGGGCCATGAGCGGTCTGCGATTTTTCAGCACCGATCGCGTTCCTTTTTCCGAACTTTGGGCGCAGACCCGTCTGCTTGCAGCAGCGCAAGTGGCGCTCCGTATCTCGCAAGGAATGGACCTGCTGGCGGTGAAGTTTTTTCTCGGCTCTCCCGCCGTGGCGGGTCTCTACGCGGGAGCGCAGAATATCAGCATCGCGTCATTGATGCTTTTCCAGCCCTCCACCTCGGTGGTGCTCCAATCGCTCTCGAAATCCCGCCGCGAGGAAAACCCCGCCGAGGCCACGCGTGTAGGTGATACTTTTGTCCGCGTTTCCCTGATCTACGGTGGTGTGCTGATCGCTCTCTCGGTCTTCTCGAGCGAGATCGCCATCTTTTTGCTCGGACCGCAATTCGCCGAGTCTGGACCGGTGCTGGCCGTGTTGCTTGCCGCCATGGCATTCCGCATCCAAGCCGTAACCGGAAGAACCCTTCTCGCTGCGGCAGGTGAGAAGGCCTCCATCCTGGCCCCACTCTTGGCAATGATCATTCTGGCCATCGGGGCGTTCGCCATCGCCATTCCGCTGTTTGGAATCCTCGGCGGAGCTGCTGTGGCCGCGACGGTGGGGCTGGGAACGGCGATTGTTTCGTTGCGTGACGGCCTGCGCCTGATGAACCTCGCCTTCCCATGGATCACTTTCGGAAGAGTTGTTTTCGTAATCGCTGCAACAGCGGCATTTGGACTATGGCTGCAGCATTTCTGTCTCCATATCTTGCTCAAACTGACGCTGGCGTCGCTTTTTTATGGTGGGCTATTGATGCTGCTTGGGGAGTGGAGACCGACGCGGAGGCTGCTCCGCATGATGGAAAAATGGATCGAAAGGCCTTCGCGTCGGATTTGAATACTTTGACCAAAATCACGAAAATGCTACATTCGTGACATGGCAAAAACGGCGATATTGCGGGCGCGGGTCGAATCCGAAAAGTTCGATGCCGCCGAAAAAATCTTCTCAAAACTCGGGATTTCCGTTGCAGATGCGATCAACCTTTTTTTGAGTCAGGTCTCTATCCAAAAAGGCATTCCTTTCATCCCGACGACCCGACCGCACCTCCATCTCGGTAATGCATCCCTTGAAGAAATCGAGGAACGCTACGCTGAGCGTATTCCGAATGCCGAAACCAGCTCCGCGCTCAGGGAAAAGCCATCAAAACAATTCAAGAATGCGTCCCAAGCACTCAAGTCAATCAAGAGCTGATGCGCTCACTCAGCCACACGAGCCAGTTTAAGCGCGACTACAAGAAGCGGGCTCGTGAATTCGGTTTGGATGATCTGCTTGGCCACACACTAGAGCTATTGGTAGCTGGCAGCCCGCTTGAACCCAAGTTTCGCGACCACCCACTTAAGGGTGGATATGCCGGCTGCCGAGAATGCCATCTTCGTCCGGACTTGCTGTTGATTTACATCCAAAGTGCCACAGAATTGAAATTGGTGCGCTTGGGCAGCCATAGCGAGATGTTCGATTGAACCTGCATGGTTCCGGGAGATTCCAAAAAACTTCTTCTACTGTTCTTGGCAATCCTGCTCGGACTGGGCGGCTGTGCGTATTTAGCCAAGGGATTCCGCGTGGCGTGGCAGGGAGGAGACTCCGACTTTCGAATTCGCGAGCGGGAATGGGTGGCGTTTGAGCAAGGGATTTATCCGAATCGGCGTCTTGAGCAGTCGGTGAAATCGCCGGTTCATTCGGTTTATCCACCGTGGGCGTTTCCGATGTATGCCCCATTTTTCAGTGCGGGGAATTTCACGGTGGCGCGGATTGTCCTCCAGGCGCTCAGCTTGGCGGGGTTGGCGGTCATGATATGGCTCGGGTGGAGGGAACTCTCGCCGCTCGGGTGGCAGGCGGGGCTCCTCGGTGGGGCGATCGCTTGGGCGGTTTCCGGAAACTGCACGGCCATCGCGCTCGGACAGTTTTCCATCCTCTGTGTGGGGTTGCTGGCGGCTCAGGTGCTGGCGATGCAAGCCAACCGCCCGATGCTGGCAGGCATTTGCTGGGCCTTGGCGATGATCAAGCCGCAGATCGCGCTGCCTTTCGCGTTGTTGTTTCTTTTCGATCGGCGATGGCGTGGGCTTTTCGCAGGAGGGGCGGTGCTGGCAGTGCTGTCGGCCGGAGCATTTTGGTGGAGTGATGTCTCGCCTTTGGAATTTTTCGTGGCTGGACCTGCAAAGGAGAAACTCACTTTCGTGCGCGACTCAGGGTATTTGGGAACGATGTGGATCGAGTGGCTGGACTTGCCGCCACGCATGGCCACCGGCATCGCTTTGGGCTTTCTGGCGCTCTGCGGGCTGGCCTTGTTGCTTCGTGACTGGCGGGGGAGGATGTCACTCCTAGATGCAGCGGGCATCTGCGCGATGCTCGGCTTTGTATTGTTCTACCACCGGCAATATGACAACCAGATGCTCCTCCCTCTGGTATTGGCCATTGTCCTGCGTGCCTTGAGATCACACGGCGTGTGGGCGATTGGATTGGCGCTCCTGCTTGGGGCCTCCGTTTACCTCCCAGCTGGCCTTGTGGCACAGTATCAGGTGCTCTCTGTTTTGGCCTTCCTCACGCCAGTCACCACGGCTGTCTTTTTACT